>JAVRPG010000547.1:0-5059 GCA_032162325.1 Mycobacterium sp.
TGGGCCCCGTGTTGGCCGAGACGCTCGATCTGCCGGTGTCGGTGGCTTCGCACGTCGACGCGATGGCGGGCGCCGAACTGCTGCTCGGGGTGCGTCGGCAGCCCACCCCCTCGACCACCAGCCTGTATGTCTACGCCCGAGAGACCGTCGGCTATGCGTTGTCGATCGGCGGGCGGGTGCACTCACCGGCCAGCGGGCCCGGCACCATCGCCGCGCTGCCCGCCCACTCGGAACAGCTCGGCGGCAGCGGCGAGCTGGAGTCCACGGTGAGCGACGAGGCGGTGCTGATCGCCGCCCGCAAGGCGCGCATCATCCCGGCCGACGGTCCCGCGTCGACGGTGACGGCCGTGCTGCGGTCGGCCCGGCAGGGCAATGAGCAGGCTGGCGCGCTGCTGGCCGAGCGGGCGCGGGTGCTCGGAAAGGCGGTCGCGCTGCTGCGCGACATGCTCAATCCCGACGATCTGGTGGTCGGCGGCCAGGCGTTCACCGAGTACCCCGAGGGCATGAATCTCGTCGAGGCCGCGTACGCCGAACGTTCGGTGCTGCCTGCCCGCGACATCAGGGTCACCGCGTTCGGCAACCGGGTGCAGGAAGCGGGCGCCGGTGTGGTGTCCCTCGGCGGGCTCTACTCGGACCCGATCGGCGCGATGCGGCGCGCGCAGAGCCGCCGCCCGGAAGCTTCTGCTTGATTGGCCGCCCGGAAGCTTCTGCTTGATTGGCCGCTCGGCGGCCGAAGCTTGATTGGCCGCTCGGCCGAAGCTTGACGGCGGTGTAGACATATCTGTGTGCGCCTAGCAACAGATCTGCCGGGGTCTAATGTCGCCGGCCTTCCGGCTCCACGTCGCGTCGCTGTGCTGTCGGTGCACACGTCACCGCTGGCCCAGCCGGGCACCGGCGACGCAGGCGGCATGAACGTCTACGTGCTGCAGAGCGCGCTGCAGATGGCCCGCCGCGGCGTCGAGGTGGAGATCTTCACCCGCGCGACGTCGTCGGCCGATCAGCCCGTCGTCAAGGTCGCGCCCGGCGTGCTGGTTCGCAACGTCGTGGCCGGGCCGTTCGAGGGGCTCGACAAGTACGACCTGCCCACGCAGCTGTGCGCCTTCACGGCGGGTGTGCTGCGCGCAGAAGCCACCCATGAGCCCGGCTACTACGACATCGTGCATTCGCACTACTGGCTGTCCGGACAGGTCGGCTGGCTGGCACGGGACCGCTGGGCGGTGCCGCTGGTACACACCGCGCACACGCTCGCCGCGGTGAAGAACGCCGCACTGGCCGACGGCGACGCGCCAGAACCGCCGCTGCGTGCCGTCGGCGAACAGCAGGTCGTCGACGAGGCGGACCGGTTGATCGTCAACACCGAACACGAAGCGCAGCAACTGGTTTCGCTGCACCACGCAGACCCGGCCCGCATCGACGTGGTCCACCCCGGCGTCGACCTGGAGATGTTCACGCCGGGAGACAAGCGCGCCGCCCGCGCTGCGCTCGGGCTCGACACAGACCAGCCTGTGCTGGCGTTCGTCGGCCGCATCCAGCCGCTCAAGGCGCCCGATGTGCTGCTGCGCGCCGCGGCCAAACTGCCCGGGGTGCGTCTGGTGGTGGCCGGTGGGCCGTCGGGCAGCGGGCTGGCCGCGCCGGACGGGCTGATTCGGCTGGCCGACGAACTGGGTATCGCCGCTCGCGTGACGTTCCTGCCGCCGCAGTCGCGCGATCAAATCGTCGACGTGTACCGGGCCGCCGACCTTGTCGCGGTGCCGAGCTATTCGGAGTCCTTCGGCCTGGTCGCCATCGAGGCGCAGGCCTGCGGCACCCCGGTGGTGGCCGCCGCTGTCGGCGGGCTGCCGGTCGCGGTGCGTGACGGGGTCAGTGGCACCCTGGTGAACGGCCACGACGTCGACGACTGGGCGCAGGCGATCGGCGCGCTGCTGCAGCGCGGCCCCGAGAGCATGAGCCGCGCCGCCGTCGAGCATGCGGCGACCTTCTCGTGGGCGCACACCGTCGACGCGCTGCTGGCCAGCTATGGCCGCGCCATCGCCGACTACCGCGCGCCCCACCGGCTGCCGGATGTGACGGCGCGACGCAACGGGCGTCGCTTCTCGATGCGGCGAGGGGTCCGGGCTTGAGTGGCGATGAGCCGCTTGCGCGAAGAGCAGGCAGCAGCGCTGTTCGGCAGCTCATCGAGGACACCTGCAAGGAGAACGGCCTCGTCTGCACCCCCCACGAGGGGGCACGCGGCGGTCTTCCCGGCATCATCGTCGAGCTGCCGGGGGAGCGCCGCCTCAAGACGAACACCATCCTGTCCATCGGTGAACATTCGGTGCGCGTCGAGGCGTTCGTCTGCCGCAAGCCGGACGAAAACCACGAGGGCGTATACCGGTTCCTGCTCAAACGAAACCGCCGTCTGTACGGCGTCGCCTACACGCTCGACAACGTCGGCGACATCTATCTGGTTGGCCGGATGTCGTTGAGCTCGGTGACCGCCGACGAGATCGACCGGGTTCTCGGCCAGGTGCTGGAAGCCGTCGACTCGGACTTCAATACGTTGTTGGAGTTGGGTTTTCGGTCGTCGATCCAGAAAGAGTGGGAGTGGCGGGTGTCGCGGGGCGAGTCGTTGACGAACCTGCAGGCGTTTGCGCACCTGATCGACGAAGACGACTGATCCGCCGCGTGAGAGGATCGCTGTCATGGGAGATTCCACGCTGATTCTGCTGCGCCACGGCGAAAGCGAGTGGAACGCGCTGAACCTGTTCACCGGATGGGTCGATGTCGACCTCACCGAGAAGGGCAGGGTCGAAGCGGCTCGAGCAGGCGAGCTGATCAAGGACCTGGACCGCCAGCCCGATGTGCTCTACACGTCGCTGCTGCGACGGGCGATCAACACCGCCAACCTCGCGCTGGACAAGGCCGACCGACACTGGATCCCGGTGCATCGCGACTGGCGGCTCAACGAGCGCCATTACGGCGCGCTGCAGGGCCTGAACAAGGCCGAAACCAAGGAAAAGTACGGCGAAGAGCAGTTCATGGCCTGGCGGCGCAGCTACGACACCCCGCCGCCACCGATCGAGCAGGGCAGCGAATACAGCCAGGACGGTGATCCGCGCTACGCCGACATCCCCGGCGGGCCGCCGCGCACCGAATGCCTCAAGGACGTCGTCGAGCGGTTCGTGCCGTACTACACCGCGACGATCGAGCCGGACCTGCGAGCAGGCAAGACCGTGCTGATCGCTGCCCACGGCAATTCACTGCGTGCACTGGTGAAGTATCTCGACGGGATGTCGGACGAAGACGTGGTCGGGCTGAACATCCCGACCGGCATCCCGCTTCGCTACGACCTGGGCAGCGACCTCAAGCCGACGGTCATCGGCGGTACCTACCTGGATCCCGAGGCGGCCGCGGCCGGTGCGGCGGCGGTCGCCGCCCAGGGCGCCAAGTAGTGCCTCCGGCAGCGCCATACGGCAAACACTGGGTAAACGGCTACCGAACACCTGCGATTGGCCGTGTGACATGTCCCGTTTTGGCCGCACGCTGCTGGGATGACGTTCACCGGATGCGTACGATTTTCGCGTGAGTGTGGTATCGGCGATGCTGCTCGCGGCCATCGTGGCGCTGCTCGCACTGGCGATCGGTGTGGGGCTGGGGGCGGGGCTCACGCCGCGCATCCTCGAACGCAGGCAACGCCGCGCCGTCGAGCAGTCCGGCATCACCGTCTCGCAAATGCTCGAGCACATCGTCTCCGGATCGCCGGTCGGGATCGTCGTGGTCGACACCTACCGTGACGTCGTCTACACCAACGACCGGGCCCGCGAGCTGGGGCTGGTCCGTGACCGGCTGCTCGATGACCGGGCCTGGCTGGCCGCGGAGCGCACGCTGGCGAGCGGCGAGGACCGCGACGTCGACCTGTCACCGCGCAAACGCACCAACCCCGGCCGGTCCGGGCTGTCGGTCCGCGGGCACGTCCAGCTGCTGACCGAGGACGATCGCCGGTTCGCGGTGGTCTACGTCGACGACCAGTCCGAGCACGCGCGCATGGAAGCCACCCGCCGCGACTTCGTGGCGAACGTCAGCCACGAACTCAAGACTCCGGTCGGCGCGATGGGCGTGCTCGCCGAGGCGCTGCTGGCCTCCGCCGACGACCCCGACACCGTGCGCCGATTCGCCGACAAGATGCTCGCGGAATCGAACCGGCTGGCCAACATGGTCGGGGAGCTGATCGACCTGTCGCGTCTGCAGGGCGGCGAACGGCTACCCGACCTGGAGGCCGTCGACGTCGACTACGTGGTGGCCGAGGCGCTGTCGCGCTACAAGGTGGCCGCCGACAACGCCGACATCGCGATCACCACCGACGCGCCGACCGTGTACCGGGTATACGGCGATCAGCCGCTGCTGGTGACCGCGATCGCCAACCTGGTGTCGAACGCAATCGCCTACTCGCCCAACGGGTCTTCGGTGTCGATCAGCCGCCGCAGGCGCGGCCAAAATGTCGAGATCGCGGTCACCGACCGGGGCATCGGCATCGCGCGCGAGGACCAGGAGCGGGTCTTCGAGCGGTTCTTCCGCGTCGACAAGGCGCGCTCACGTGCAACCGGCGGCACCGGACTCGGCCTGGCGATCGTCAAGCACGTCGCCGCCAATCACAACGGATCCATCCGGCTCTGGAGTCAGCCGGGAACGGGATCGACGTTCACCCTGTCGATTCCGGCCTACCCCGATCATGAAGATGAATCGGACGAGCGAGAGGACTAGCTAGAGCAATGACCAGCGTGTTGATCGTGGAGGACGAGGAATCCTTGGCCGATCCCCTGGCCTTTCTGCTTCGCAAGGAGGGCTTTGAGGCCACCGTAGTGGCCGACGGGCCTTCGGCCCTGGCCGAATTCGAGCGGGCCGGTGCCGACATCGTCCTGCTTGACCTGATGCTGCCGGGGATGAGCGGGACGGACGTGTGCAAGCAATTGCGTTCCCGTTCAAGCGTTCCCGTCATCATGGTGACGGCACGGGACAGTGAGATCGATAAGGTCGTCGGGCTCGAGCTCGGTGCCGACGATTACGTCACCAAGCCGTACTC
>JAVRPG010000548.1:0-7604 GCA_032162325.1 Mycobacterium sp.
GGCACCGACGGGGCACCCGGAAAGGGGATGCTCGGGGGCACGCCAAGAGTGTTGGCAAGTTCAGTCGTGTGGGCCGTCACATTGGCGATGTTCTGGGAGAGCCCCATCTTGATCCGGCTCTGCACCAGCTCCTGGGCGTTGCTGAAGGGCATCGCCGAGATGCCCTCGCACTCGTGCTGGACCTCCTGGGCGATCGTGTTCGCCAACATCTTGGCTTTGACCACGGTGGCCTCCATCGCGCGCAGCTTCCCCGCGATCGCGGCTGCGTGCGCGGCGTTGGCCTCGTGGCCGCCGATGATCGCGGTGGCCTCGCCGGTCGCGGCCAGTGCTCCGGCACCCTCCCAGACGTCCGCGAGCTTCATCATCTGCCCCTGCTGCTGGGGCACGATCGATCCGGTGATTTTCGCCGCGAGCGCCTCGTAAGTTGCCGCCGCGGCCGCCAGCATCTCCTCGTCGACGTTCGGCCAGCCGGGACCCGTCACCGTCTGCGAGCCGTACGGGCTCGGATCGGGCTGTATCGCCATGACATACAAACGTACCGTGCTGGCGATAGCTGCCGGTCCGCTAATCGCGTCGCCGATCAGGGCAGACTATTGCGACTCCAGCCGGCCCTCCGACAGCCGCAGCCGGCGCTGCACCCCGACCTCGGCGAGGAATCGTTCGTCGTGGCTGACCACGACGAAGGCACCCTGATACGCATGCAGCGCTGCCTCCAGCTGACCGACGCTCACCAGGTCGAGGTTGTTGGTCGGCTCGTCGAGCAGCAGCAGGTGCGGCGCCGGTTCGGCGAACAGCACACAGGCCAGGGTGGCGCGTAGCCGTTCGCCACCGGACAGCGCCCCAACGGGCAGATGAATCCCCTTGCCGCGGAACAGGAATCGGGCCAGCAGATGCATGCGACGCGTCTCCGACAGGCTCGGCGCGAACGCGGCCAGGTTCTCCGCGACGGTGCGGTCACCGTCGAGCAGGTCCAAGCGCTGCGACAGGTAGGCGATGCGGCCGTCGGCCCGCGCAAGCGTTCCCGCGTCCGGCTGCAGGTCGCCGCCGATGACCCGCAACAGCGTCGACTTGCCTGCACCGTTGGGACCGGTCAGGGCGATGCGTTCGGGACCGCGGATGCTCAGGTCAATACCGTTGTCATCGAAGAGCTTTCGCCCACCGCGACCGACCTGAATACTCTCGCCTCGAAACACGGTGCGCCCTGCGGGCACGTAGGTGTCGGGGAGATCCAGCACGATCGTGTCGTCGTCGCGAAGGGCACGTTCGGCGTCGTCGAGCTGGGCCCGCGCCTCGTTCACCCGTTTAGCGTGTACATCGTCGGAGCGGCCCGCCGACTCCTGAGCGCTGCGTTTCATCGCTCCCGCGATGATCTTTGGCAGCCCGGCGTCTTTCACGTTGCGGGCCGCGGTGCTCGACCCGCGGGCGGCCCGCTCGCGGGCGTCCTGGCGCTGGCGCTTCTCGCGTTTGAGCTGCTGCTCGGCATTGCGCAGGTTTGCTTCGGCAACCAACTGCGACTCCTGAACCGCCCGTTGGTACATGCTGAAATTGCCTCCGTAGAACAGCATTTCGCCGTGATACAGCTCGGCGACGCGATCCATCCGGTCGAGCAGCACGCGGTCGTGACTGACCAGCAGCAGGCATCCCGAATAGTCGTCCAACGCGTCGTAGAGCAGGCGCCGCGCGTCGACGTCGAGGTTGTTGGTGGGCTCGTCGAGCAACAGCACATCGGGTCGCTTGAGCAGCTGCGCGGCCAACCCGAGCGACACCACTTCGCCACCGGACAACGAGCCCAGCCGCCGATCAAGGGCGATGTGGCCGAGGCCGAGACGGTCCAGCTGCGCGCGGGTGCGCTCCTCGATGTCCCAGTCGTCGCCGATCGCGGTGAAGACGTCCTCGCCGGCGTCGCCGGCGTTCAACGCCGCGAGCGCGTCGAGGACCGGCGCCACGCCCAATACGTCGGCCACCCTGCGCTCCGCGACGAACGGCAGTGTCTGCGGCAGGTAACCGACGATGCCGTCGACGGTGATCGTGCCGGCGGTGGGCAGGTACTCGCCGGCGATCAGCCGCAGCAGCGTGCTCTTTCCCGCGCCGTTGGGCGCAACCAGCCCGGTACGGCCGTCGCCGATGGTGAACGACAAGTCCGTGAACAGCGGCGTGTCGTCGGGCCAGGAGAAGGACAGATTTGAACAAGCAATAGACATGCAGGAGATCTCTCGTGGACTGCAGACGGAAAGGACGGTCGAACTCCGGATCACCCGGAGATGTCGTCTCCCAACATGTCTTCAGCCCACCTCGAGTCTCAACGCTTGCAGTTATCCATGGTAGCGGCGGGATCAACCGGTTAAATATCGCCGCAGGATGTCCGTCACGGCGGTGATCTGGGCCACCTCGACGCGCTCGTCGACACGGTGCGCGAGGTTGGGGTCGCCCGGACCGTAGTTGACTGCCGGGATACCGAGCGCCGCGAACCGCGCCACGTCGGTCCAGCCGTACTTGGCGCGCACCTGCCCACCGGCGGCCTCAACGAGCGCGGCGGCGGCGGGCTTGTTCAGCCCTGGCAGCGCGCCGGCAGCCGCGTCGGTCTGCTCGATTTGCACGTCCAATCCGTCGAAAACCTCGCGCACCTGCGCCAGGGCCTGCTCGATGCTGCGGTCGGGGGCGAAGCGGAAGTTCACCGTCAGCGAGGCGGCGTCGGGGATGACGTTGCCGGCCACGCCGCCGTCGATGCGCACCGCGGACAGTCCCTCGCGATACGTACAGCCGTCGATCTCGACACTGCGGGGCTGATAAGCCGACAGCCGCGCCAGCACCTCGCCGAGCTTGTGAATCGCGTTGTCGCCGAGCCAGGATCGCGCGGAGTGGGCGCGGGTGCCTGCCGCGCTGACGACGACCCGCAGGGTGCCCTGGCAGCCGGCCTCGATCAGTCCGCCCGACGGCTCACCGAGAATGGCGACGTCGGCGTGCAGCCAGTCGGGCAGCTCACGTTCGATGCGGCCTAAACCGTTTGCTGCGGCCTCGATTTCCTCACCGTCGTACATCACCAGCGTGATGTCGTGTGTGGGTTGTTCGACAGTGGCGGCCAGGTGCAGGAACACCGCGTCGCCGGACTTCATGTCCGACGTGCCGCAGCCGTGCAGTTCGCCGCCGTCGAGGCGGCTGGGCAGGTTGTCGGCTGCCGGGACGGTGTCGATGTGACCGGCCAGCAGCACCCGCGATGGACGGCACAGGTCCGTGCGGGCCAGCACGGTGTTGCCGTTGCGCACGACCTCGAAGCCGGTGGTCTGGTCCCGCAGCGCCGCGTCGATCTCGTCGGCGATGCGCTGCTCATGACGCGACTCGCTGGGAATGTCCACCAGCGCCGCGGTCAGCGAGACAGGATCGCCGCGTAAGTCCAGGCCCACACTGCTTGAGGCTAGTCGAGTACCGTTTTGGACCGTGACTTCTGCTTCAGGCGTCGGCCTGGCGACCATCGCCGCCGACGGGTCCGTACTCGACACGTGGTTCCCGCAACCCGAACTCGCCGCCGACGGCCCAACGGGCACCGTGCGTCTGTCGGTCGCCGAGGTGCCCGACGAGCTAGCGGGGCTGACCGGCCGTGACGAGAACCGCGACGTCGAGACGGTGGCGGTTCGCACGACCATCGCGTCGCTGGAGGACAAGACGACCGACACCTACGACGCCTATCTGCGCCTGCACCTGCTCTCGCACCGGTTGGTCGCCCCGCACGGGCTCAACGCCGACGGCTTCTTCGGCGTGCTGACCAACGTGGTGTGGACCAACCACGGGCCGTGCGCGGTCGAGGGCTTCGAGGTGGTTCGGGCCCGGCTGCGCCGCCGCGGACCGGTGACCGTCTACGGCATCGACAAGTTCCCGCGGATGGCGGACTACGTCGTGCCCTCTGGCGTGCGTGTCGCCGACGCCGACCGGGTGCGGCTGGGTGCGCACCTGGCCTCGGGCACGACCGTCATGCACGAGGGCTTCGTGAACTTCAACGCCGGCACGCTGGGCAGCTCAATGGTGGAGGGCCGCATCTCGGCGGGTGTGGTCGTCGGCGACGGCTCCGACGTCGGCGGTGGCGCGTCGATCATGGGCACGTTGTCGGGCGGCGGGACGCAGGTCATCTCGGTGGGCAAGCGCTGCCTGCTCGGCGCCAACGCCGGGCTGGGCATCTCACTCGGCGACGACTGCGTCGTCGAGGCCGGCCTGTATGTGACCGCCGGGACGAAGGTGCAGACCGCCGACGGTAAGACGGTCAAGGCGCGCGAGCTGTCGGGCGCCAACAATCTGCTGTTCCGGCGTAACTCGCTGTCGGGCGCCGTCGAAGTGGTGGCCCGCGACGGCACCGGCATCACGCTCAACGAGGCGCTGCACCAGAACTGATTACCCCACTACCCCACTACCGCGAGCGTGCGTGTCTGCACGTCGACGCGCCGGTAATCGCGTGCATTTTGCGCACACTCGTCGCCGTCGAGCGGCGTAGATTCGGCCGGTATGCGCAGCCAGCCGACCGTCGCACTGTTCCCAGAACCCGGCGCGTGGGGGCCGACGAACAACCTCGTCGCCCTCGGAAATCACTTGCGGGAGCATGGTATCCGCACGGTCTTCGTCATCGAAGAGTCGTTCGAAGGCGAACTGGCCACGCGCGGCTTCGAAGAGCGGCTGATGCGGATGGCGCCGCCGCCCGAGGGCGAGGAGGCAGTGGGCGGCGGTTGGGCCGAGTTCGTGCGGGAGACGTCGCCGCAGTTCCGCCGCCCGACCATTGAGCAGTTGGAGACGGTGACCGCGCCCATTTGGGCCGAATTCGTCGACGGCGCCGAGTATTCGCACGACCGGCTGACCGAGATCTGGGCCGAACTGCGGCCCGACGCGATCGTGCACGACTGCGTGGCCAGCTTCCCATCCGTGTCGCTGGCCGGGTGTCCGTGGATTCGCGTGGTGTCCGCCAATCCGCTGGAGATCACCGACCCCGACATTCCACCGGTGTTCTCCGGCTACCCGTCACGCGACCGCAGCGGATGGGACGACTTCTGGGTCGAGTATCGTCGGCTGACCGATCCCCTTGTCGAGCGGTCATCGGCGTTTCACCAGCAGTGCGGCACACCGCCGTTGCCGGACGGCGAATTCCAGTACGAATCACCGTATCTGAACCTCTACATGTATCCGGCCGAGCTCGACTACCGGCGGTTGCGGCCGCTGGGTTCGACGTGGCATCGCATCGACACGTCCACCCGCAACTCGGACGGTGCGTTCGACGTCGCCGAGGTGGTCGGCACCGAGGGCAAGCTGGTGTATTTGTCGCTGGGCAGCCTCGGCTGCATGGATGTGCCGTTGATGCAGCGAGTGATCGACTCGCTGAACCAGACCCCGCACCGGGTGATCGTCTCGATGGGTCCGCTGCACGAGCAGCTCAGGCTCGGCGACCGGATGTGGGGTGAACAGTTCGTGCCGCAGACCGCGATCGTGCCGCAGTGCGACGTGATGATCACCCACGGCGGCAACAACACCGTCGGCGAAGCGTTCACGTTTGGGGTGCCGACGATCGTATTGCCGCTGTTCTGGGACCAATACGACAACGCTCAGCGGATCGACGAATGTGGCTACGGGGTAAGGCTTTCCACCTATGAGTTCACCGACGACGAACTGCACGGCACGATCGACCGGCTCAGCGGTGATCAGCAGATGGCGGCGCGCCTCGACGCGGCGTCGAAGCGGTTGCAGGCGTCGCCGGGACGGGTGCTCGCCGCGGACCTCATCGAGAAGGTCGCTCGCGGCTGATCAGCCCGCGGCGTTCGGCCGCAGCGGCGGGCAGTTGCCCTGCTGGTCGACCGCCAATTCGAAGTGCCAGAGCTCGTCCGCGTATATCTGGCAGAGGCCGAACTGGGCGCCGTTGCGGATCAGCCAGTTATCGGCATCGACGGGCGCCACGTCCGCGGCTTGGCCGACAACGTGTTTCGAGACGTCGGGCGACTCGACGAACTGATTCGCGATGTCCACGCTGCCGTACTTGCCGACAGCGTCGTCAAACAGCCGCTGCTGGAATCCCTTTGACCGCCACCCCGAGGTGATCCTCAGGTCGAGCCCTGCGCCGCCGCCGCGCGGGCCGCGTCCTGAACCGCGTTGAGCAGCGGCGGATCAAGTTGAGCCAACGCCGGATTCGACACGTCGAACGGGCTGAGCGTCTGGCCATCGGCGATCCACCCGCCGTAGGTATCGGTGGCCGCCGGACCTATCTCGAGTGGCGCCGGAGGGGACGTCGGCTCGGTGGTCGAGACGCGCTCTATCTGCACTGGCGCAGCGCACCCGCCGACAAGCAATGCCGTCGCCCACACCGCGTTGAGCGGTCGCCGAGCGTGCATCAATCGTCGGCCGCGAGGATGCAGAATTCGTTGCCCTCCGGGTCGGCCAGCACCACCCAGGTCTGCTCGCCCTGGCCGATGTCGACGTGCCGGGCGCCCAACCCGATCACGCGATCAACCTCCGCCTGTTGATCGTCGGGCCGGAAGTCGAGATGAATGCGGTTCTTGACGACTTTGTCGTCGGGCACATCGACAAACAGCCAGTTGGGTCCGGCGCCGGGCGGCGCCTCGAGCACAACATCGCCGTCCTTGTCGACATAGTGCCGCCAGCCCAGCACCTCCGACCACCAGGCGCCAAGCGCGGCGGCGTCATGAGCGTCGATGCAGATCTCGTCGAACGTCAGAGCCATCCGGCCAACTCCTTCTTCAGCACCTTACCCATCGCGTTGCGCGGCAGGCTCTCCACCAGTCGCACCTCCCGCGGCCGCTTGTGCACCGAAAGCTGTTGCGCAACAAAGTCGATCAACGCCTGCGGTTCGGCGTCACCGACGACGAAGGCGACGACCCGCTGACCGAGATCGTCGTCGGGCGCCCCGATCACCGCGACCTCGGCCACGCCCGGATGGGCGAGAAGTGCGATCTCGATCTCGCCCGCACCGACGCGGAAGCCGCCCGTCTTGATCAGGTCGACCGACTCCCGGCCGACGATGCGGTGCATGCCGGCGCCGTCGATCACCGCTACGTCGCCGGTGCGGTACCAGCCGTCGGCGTCGAAAGCCTCGGCGGTGGCGTCCGGCCTGTTGACGTAGCCGTCGAACATCGTCGGGCTGGAAACCTGCAGGCGCCCAATGGATTCGTCGTCGTGCGGCACGGGGGCGCCATCCTCGTCGACCAGTCGGGTCTGCACGCCGGTCAACGGCAGCCCCACCGAGCCGGGTCTGCGCTCACCGTCGGCGCGGGTGGAGATCGTGATCAGCGATTCGGTGCTGCCGTAGCGTTCAACCGGCTGATGTCCGGTCAGCCGGACCAGCCCGTCGAAGACCGGCACCGGCAGTGGCGCGCTGCCCGACACCAGCAGCCTTGCCGAGGCGAGTGCCCGCGCCGCGTCGCCGTCGTCAACGACTCGTGACCACACCGTCGGCACCCCGAAATACATCGAGCCGCCCGCCGCCGCATACGCTGCGGGCGTCGGTTTTCCGGTGTGCACGAACCGATTTCCGATCCGCAGCGACCCGAGCAGACCCAGCACCAGGCCATGCACGTGGTACAGCGGAAGCCCGTGCACAAGGGTGTCGTCTGGTGTCCACT
>JAVRPG010000549.1:0-4811 GCA_032162325.1 Mycobacterium sp.
CATCCACAACGAACTCGAGGAGCACGCATGAGATACCGAAGACGACGACGAGTGAGGATCGCAGCGAGGAACGAGCGAGGACCGGAGCGAGGAGGGGTCGAGGCATGAGATACCGAAGACGACGACGAGTGAGGATCGCAGCGAGGAACGAGCGAGGACCGGAGCGAGGAGGGGTCGAGGCATGAGGAAGTCCCAACGCAGGACGATCAGCGGCCGCACGGTCGTCATCACCGGCGCCGCGTCCGGCATCGGCCGGGCTCTGGCGAAACGGCTTTCGGCGCACAGCTGCCCCGTCGCCATCGCCGACATCGACGAGAAAGGCCTCAAGGAGACGGAGGCCTCCCTGCACGGACCGGCTCTGCTGCGGGTTCTCGACGTGAGCGACGCCGACGCGCAGCGTGACTTTGCAGGCGAGGTGCGCGACTGGGCGCCCCGCCCGATCGGCGCGGTATTCAACAACGCCGGCGTCGCCACGGCCTCCAGCGTGCTGGACTCGGTTCCCCAGGACGACAACTGGCTGTGGAACATCAACTTCCATGGCGTGGTCAATGGCACCCGCGCGTTCCTGCCGATCCTCGTCAAGCAAGACGAAGGCGCGATCGTCAACACGTCGAGCGTGTTCGGCCTCGTCGGTATGCCCAACCAAAGCGCCTACTGCTCGGCCAAATTCGCTGTCCGCGGCTTCACCGATTCGCTTCGCCAGGAGCTGCGTGGCACGGGCGTGACCGCCATCAACGTCCACCCCGGCGGCATCAACACCAACATCGTGCGCAACGCCCGGTGGCGCAAGGATCCCGAGGGGCGCGGCCGCAGCCAAGAACAGATGGTGCAGGAGTTCGCCGCCATCACAATGACCCAGCCGGACAAGGCCGCCGAGATCATTCACCGCGGAGTGGAACAGGGCAAGGCGCGTATCCTCGTCGGCCCCGACGCCTATCTTTTCGACACTCTCGGGCGCCTGGCACCGACGCGGTACTACGACCTGCTGGGCCGGCTCGAGTCGGTCCTGCGGCGACGCAGTCAGGCAAGCGCCGCAGCCGAGGTGACGGTGTCATGACCGTGGCGGCGCACCTGCCTCCGGGCCCGCGGTGGCCGTGGCCCGTCCAAGGCCTCGCATATCTGGCCTCCCGCCGACGGTTCATGCATGCGGTAGGCAAACGCTATGGCTGCGCGTTCACCGTGAGGCTGCCGTTCTTCGGCCCGACGGTGATCATCAGTGACCCCGCTCTGGTGAAACAGTTCTTCCAAACTCGCACCGACGTCGTGCGCAACGTGGAACCCAACCTCGACCTGGTGCTGGGTCCGGGCTCGACGTTCGGATTGCAGGACGAAGAGCATCGCAGGCGTCGCAAGCTGCTGGTGCCGCCGTTTCACGGCAAGCGGATGCGGGCCTACGAGAACCTCGTCGAGGAGGAAACGGTCAACGAGATCGCCACCTGGCCCGACGGCCGGGAGTTCGCGGTGCTTCCGTCGACGAACCGCATCACCTTGAACGTGATCTTGCGCGCAGTGTTCGGAGCACAGGGTGCCGAGTTCGATGCGCTGCGCAAGGTGATGCCCCCGTTGGTGGCATTGGGATCGCAGCTCGTTTTCCTGCCATGGCTGCACCGCGATCTGGGCCGGTGGAGCCCATGGGGCCGATTCCTCGCCCTGCGGAGGGAATTCGACGTGATCGTCGGGTCGTTGATCGATCGCGTCGCCGCCGACCCGAACCTCGAACAACGCGACGACGTGTTGTCGCTGATGTTGCAGTCCCGGTACGAGGACGGAACGGCGATGTCGCGCAGCGATCTCGCCGACGAGCTCTTCACCCTGCTTGCGGCCGGACACGAAACCACCGCAACGCAATTGGCATGGGCGGTCGAGCGGCTGCGCAGGCATCCCGGCGTGTTGTCGCGGTTGGTCGATGAGGTCGCCGCAGGCGGCTCGGACTTGCTGCAGGCCACCATCAACGAGGTTCAGCGCAACCGACCGGTCATCGAGGGAGCGGCCCGGCAGGTCATCGCACCGACAATGCCGTTGGGACAGTGGGTGATTCCTCATGGTTACACCGTTCAGGTCGATATCCCGCTGACCCACCAGAACGCCTATCCGGACCCCGACCGGTTCGACCCGGACCGGTTTACGGAATCGAGCCCGGATATGTACTCGTGGGTGCCGTTCGGTGGCGGGACGCGCCGCTGCCTGGGAGCCGCGTTCGCGAACATGGAGATGAATGTCGTGCTGCGCACAATTCTGCGGGAGTTCCGGCTGGTGCCGACGAGTTCGCGGGACGAGCGGATGCACAGCCGCGGCGTCGCATTTGCACCCGGCGGAGGCGGCCGCGCCGTCGTGTACCGGCGGATCCACAGCAGCTCCGAGCGACGTGCCGAAGTACTGGACGCCACGATTACTTTATGAGAGTCGAATTCGCATGCGCGCGGTCGTAATCACCAAGCACGGCGACCTGTCCGTCCTGCAGGTGCAGGAGCGCCCGGACCCGCCGCCGCCGACGGCGGGCCAGGTACGCATCGCGGTGCGCGCCGCGGGCGTCAACTTTGCCGACCATCTCGCCCGGGTCGGCCTCTATCCCGACGCGCCGAAGCCGCCCGCCGTCGTCGGCTACGAAGTGGCCGGGACCATCGAGACCGTAGGCGACGGCGTCGATCCCGCACGGGTGGGGGAGCAGGTATTCGCCGGCACCCGGTTCGGCGGTTACGCGGAGATCGTCAACGTGCAGGCGGCAGATGCCGTGCCACTGCCCGACGCGCTGAGCTTCGAGCAGGGTGCCGCGATACCGGTCAATTACGCCACCGCGTGGGCGGCGCTGCACGGCTACGGATCGCTGCGGCCCGGCGAACGCGTGTTGATCCACGCGGCGGCCGGTGGCGTGGGCATCGCGGCAATCCAGCTGGCCAAGGCCGCCGGTGCGGAGATCCACGGCACCGCGTCGCCCGGCAAGCATCAGCGACTCGCCGAGTTGGGTGTCGACCGCGCCATCGACTACCGCCGCGACGGCTGGTGGAAAGGCTTGCCGCCGTATGACATTGTGCTGGATGCCATTGGCGGCAAGTCGCTGAAGCGCTCGTATGGCCTGTTGCGTCCGGGCGGCAGGCTCGTCGGTTATGGCGCTTCCGCCATGCAACAGGGTGAGAAGCGGTCGCTGCGCACTGCGCTACCGCAACTGTTGTCGATGCTGCGCGGTTTCAACCTGATCAAGCAACTCCAGGAGTCCAAGGCCGTGATCGGGCTGAACATGCTCGCACTGTGGGACGATCGCGGCACGTTGCAACCGTGGATCGAGCCGCTGTCGAGGGCCATCTCCGACGGCGTCGTCAAGCCCGTAGTCCATGCGGCGGTGCCGTTCGCCAAAGCCGGTGAGGCCCACCGGATCCTGGCGGCGCGGGAGAATGTCGGCAAGGTCGTGTTGGTGCCTTAGGGGTAGACGCCGGACTCAGGCATCGCCACTTGCGGCCATGGCGAGCAGTTCTCCGCGGCCGATCTGGGTTACCAGGCTGGCCGTGTCGAAGTAGATGCGCTCGTTGATGATGCGGTCGTCGTCAAAAAAGAACACCGCGATGATCGGCACTCGGAACGCCTTGCCCGTCGGCGGCATGCCGTAGAACTCACCGAGATTTGTTCCCAGCAGATCGAATTCGACGATGACCGCGTCGTCGGAGACGTGAAAGCGGGCATTGTCGTGACGCTGGTCGGGGAACGCTGTTCGTGTCGTCAGGTAGTAGCCCATCACCTCTTCGTCGCCGTCGAAGACCTGGCCGGTGGCCATGATCTCGTAATGCGGATGGCCGTTGAAGGTCGCCAGTGTGGCGTCGAACTCCTTGGTCACCTCGGTGTCCATGTGCTCGCGGACAATCGCGAGGCGACGTTGCCGCAGATCGTCGGTGATCATGTGTGCTCCTTTTACTTGCTTGCCTTCTTCGATGCCCGCACTAGAAACCGAAGCAATGTCTGACTTATCAGCGCCAGGGGCGCCTTGACCAATGGAAAGCTCGCCGTTGTCGACAGGGTCCAGACGATTCTGGTATGTGCACCGGCTTCGCTCAGGCGTACTTCGCCGGTGTACCCGGGGAACGGCACGCCCGACAGCGCTTTGTAGCCGAGCACGTGCGGCGCATCGAAAGTCACGACCTCCTCGACGATATCCGGACCCGGGCCGGGCGACGCGATACGCCGAATGGCCCCAACGCCGTTGCGTTCTGCGGTGCCGCGCCTGTCCATCGTCACGGTGAAGGGACCCCACTGGCTCATGCCGACGTGGTCGCTCAGCGTGTCCCACACGGTCTCGATCGGTGCGGCGACAGTGGTTTGCGATGTGACGTGCATTCGAACTCCTTAGGCGGTGGCTAGGGCGTGAACGTACTGCGTGCGGTCATGGGAGCAGACCATCAGCATGTCTGGCTCTCGTCGTCGGTACAGCTCGGTGAGCCGAGCATGGTTCTCCCGCATCATCTTCCGGTCGAATGCGGTCACCGACTCGAATGCGGCGAGCGCTCGCGGCATCCGGGCGGTTCCGTCGACCGTACCGTGGTGAAAGAAGGCGTCTCCGCAGTGCACCACCCAGCGGTGGCCTGCGTCGACGGCCAGGCAGGCGTGGCCGCGGGTGTGCCCCGGCAGCGAGATCAGCGCGATGCCCGGCGATATCTCCGCAAGCTCCTTTGCCGCGGCGAATCCCCGCCACTTCTCACCGTCGGGGGAGTGCTCGACGATCTTGGGGCCGTGCGCCCACAGCACCGGGCGGAAACGGAACCTTTCGGCACGCGACGGCGAGCGTAACGCGCCGAGCGCCTCTTCGGCGGTGATGTGTATCTGGG
>JAVRPG010000550.1:0-6761 GCA_032162325.1 Mycobacterium sp.
GACGCGGACAACTGGCTGCACCTCGGGCTCGCAGTCGCCATGATCGCCCTCGGTGCCGCGCTGGGCCGCAGGCGCGATGACACCGGTCAGCCTGTTGGTACTGGCGGCAGGGCACAACGCAGTACACCCAACGGCCCGGTCCGCTGACAGCCGAACAACAAGCCCGCATGCCAATTGCCGGCGTACGAACTTAACGATTTAGGAGAATCATGTACTTACACACCCAGCAACTCATCAACGAGATCGTCGTCGACGAGCCGGATCCCGCCGCCGCCAACGCGCTGCAGGAAGGTCTCGGTGGTCAGTTCGGTGAAATGCGGACGATGATGCAGTACCTGTTCCAGAGTATGAACTTTCGGGGTGACGCCACATCGAAGCCATACAAGGATCTACTTCAGGGCGTCGGCACCGAAGAGATCAGCCATGTGGAACTGATCGGCACGACAATTTCGCGCCTTCTCGACGGGTCGCCCGAATACAAAGGCAGGAAGACCGACGCGGTCGACAAGCCGGGCGCGAAGGGTGCGACGCCCCTCAAGATTGCGTTGGACACCAGCAACATTCACCATTACTTGGTCGGGGCTCAAGGGGCTCTGCCGGTCGATGCGGCCGGCAACCCATGGAGCGGGTCATACGTCTACAACAGCGGAAACCTGGTCCTCGACCTGTTGTACAACCTCATGTTGGAGTCGACCGGACGGCTGCAGAAGTGCCGGATCTACGAGATGACGGACAACAAGACAGCGCGTTCCACGATCGCCTATCTGATCGTTCGCGACCAGGCTCATGAGAACGCGTTCGCCAAAGCGTTGGAGAGTCTCGGAGTGAACTGGGGTGCGGCGCTGCCGATCCCCAAGACGAACGCCGAGCAATTCCCCGAGGTCAAAAAGCTTCTCGACATGGGTCTTCAGAGCATCCAGTACACCTTCAGTTCTGACGACGAAAGTCAGGCAGACAAGCTATATCGAGGCGCGTCACCGTCGAACGACGGGACCGAGCTCAGCACCGCGGTCATGCCCGAAGGGTTTCCGATGACCATCGCGCCAGAACGGCGCGAAGAGTTCTCTCCTGGTTTGGACAAGGAGCTGTTGGCGCTCATTCAGGCCACCGCAGAGGTCGAGATCGCGACCAACGGGGCAGTAACCCAGTAAGGACAGTCGGGCGGGTCGGCGTCGATGACGTCACCCACCCGCCGCGAACAACTGACATTGCGACTCTGTCGCCAGCCGGCGTCCGTCCGGTCCAGAAATTGCCGGAGGCACGTCTATGCGCGTCATCATCACCGGAGCGAGTGGCAATGTAGGAACCGCTCTGCTCCGCATACTTCCCGCCGAGCACGACGTCGTCGGGGCGGTGCGGCGGCCCGGGCAGTGTCACCCACAACGACTTGCCGCTGATCCGGCCGCGGCGTCGCGGCACTCGCCTCACCGGACCAACAGGCACAGCAACTATGCGCCTGAAAGCCAGGCATACTGACTCGATCGTGCCTAAGCAATGACAACTTCCCACAGCCATAGCTATTTCCAGTGATCTGTGTGATGAAATTGCCGACCCAGGAGGGCTTTTCGGGCTCCTCCCCTGCACTGGCAGACGATTTCAATCCCGACGGAAGACTCCGATGGCGGCCACGGCGATCGAGCAGGCCACCGCTTCATGGTCGTAACTAGGTCTCGTCGGCGACCTTGTCTCGATTTTGATGCCGGCCGGGCGCGTCGGGATCGTCGTTCTGTCGATCCAGCTTCGCCTGGAGTTCTTGCTGTTCCTCGGTCGCCTTCGTGGCGTCCTTCGGTGTGGATGGCGGGCTATTGGTCTGTTCCATGCCTAACCTCCTCCGAGAGTGCGACGCGCCGGGAGTACTGCGCGTCAGAGTCTCCCGATCGCCACCCCGCTAAACCCGTCGGCTCATACCTGCACCGCTTCGCGCCGACAGCGGCTCAGTCTCAATAGGGACCAACGGCCGCCCATCCCGCAGCTCTCAGCGGTTGTTCGCCCGCTCGGATTGGCGTTTCTGCTTCTCGACGTCGGCAGCCTCCTCGACCCGGTCCGCCTGCGCGCGCTTGATGTCGGCTTCGGTGCGCCTCGCCTGTGCATCGTCGAGCTTGGACTTGGCGGCCGCAGTGGCCTTCTGCTCGTTCGCCCTGATACTGGCTTCTTCCTCGCGTTTAGCGGCTTCGGCCGAACTGGTGCGCTGGGCGGCCAGGTCGTCGGCCTGCTTCTTCGCGGCGGCGGTGCGCTTCGCGGCCGCCTCTTCAGCCGCACGCTTCCGCTCTTCGGCTGCGGTCCGGGCTTCTTCGACTTCCCGCTCCTTCGCCGCGCGTGCGCCCAGCTGGTCGTTGAACGCTTTGTCGCTCTTGGCTTTCAGCTCGGCACTGGACTGCTGTCGTGTCTGCGTCGCGGTTGCGTCGAGCTGGGCGGCGCGACGGAGCGCATCGCTACGCTCAGAGAGCGCACCGCCACGCTTTGCAAGCCGCGGGTCGCCCAGTGCGTTTCCCACGGCCGCGTCCAACAATCCCAGTGAGCGCTCGTAAAACAATCGCGCAGGCGCTTCCGAACCCATGCGAGCGACTACGCGCTCCTCGATGATCTGAAGGGGAAGCCGAACGATTCGGTACTGGAAACGCAGAACCGCGAGTGGGGCGTCGGTGATTCTCATTGATAACTCCTGTGTCTTGCCGGTGCTCAAGGCAGGTCGGCTTCGTTGGTCAGTTTGTCGGCCTGCTGTCTGATGCGACGGGCTTCCGCCTCGGCGCTCGATGCGCCTTGCACCGCGGTCAGATGATCGTCGACGGCGTCGACGATTTCTTCAGCCGCGGAATCGATTTCGTCGCGCTCCTGGGCTTTGGCTTGCTGCACCTTGGCCTGCGCGTCGAGCTCGGCACGCGTTTTCGCGCGGGCGACGTCCTGTTGTCCGACCTGCTCGGCGGCACGCTTCTGAGCGGCTTGCTGATTTCGGACGGAGCTCTGCACGGCCGCCGTCTGGGCGTTCACCGCGATTCGCTCTTGTGCGCCTTCGACCCGGGCTTCTGTTGCATCGGCATGGGCCTGCGTGGCCTCTGCATCGGCGACGGCTTCGACGCTGTTGGCCTCTTTGCGCTCCTTGGCTTGGGTCTGCTCGAGTTGTCCCTCGGCGGTCAGTGAGTCGTTACCGGTAACAGCACCAGCGATTTCCTTCGCCTTGCCCTTCACCGAGTCGATCAAACCCTCACGGGCCTCGTCGGCCTTGCTGTGCTCAGTCATCTGAGTCTCCTTTTGGTGTCAATCGACAACTCGAAAAGTGAGTTGCCCGACGGTTTTAAGTGCGGCAGCGCCCCCGGGCGGCTGGGCAGCGACCCGGGGGCGCTAACCGTTGGTTTTAGACGCGCGGGGCGTTGGGACCGCCTGCCGCGGTGCCCGCTGTGACATCGCGATCGTTGCGGCGCTTCAGGCCGGCGAGACCGAGCAGACCTAACAGGCCTGCAAGACCCCACAGGCCCGTGTTGTCGCTGTCGCCGTCGTCTGTATCGGCGGCGATTGTGGTCGTGGTGGATGACGGCATCGGCCCGATGGGCGTCGTAGCCTGGGCGACGCCGGCGCCGCCGAACAGCAGGGTCAAGGCAGTCAGAGACACACCGAGTGTTTTGCGCATTGAGTTTCGCTCCAAAGAGATTGAATCGGTCCATGGCGACCAGGAAAGGTTTGCGGACCAGCTGCTCTAGTCGTGAAGCGCCCCCCCATGACTCACTGGGCAGCTTCAACTCGCAGATCACGGATTACCCCGCACCGGTAGGTCCAAACCTCCAAGGCGGCGCCGGACACTACCTCTTCCGGCAATGGCCCCCGCTGGCACCAGTTGACCGCTGAGTTCGTAGCCTCCCAGCTATCCGAGCGGCTCCTTGAACCTTGAACCCAATGGCCTGCTAACTAATCCTGCGGAGATCGTGAGCCGTGCGCGCTCCAACGACGACCCACCAACCCGATGCCCCAACGGGCACACCATTGCCGCCGGCAGTGCCCGTTCGGCGATCAAGATCGTGCGTGCAAGGTGCTCGACAGCTCGCTGTGTGCGCCCGGGTGTTCTGCATCCCTGACGCGGGTACACGGGTAGGCATGAGTAGCGAGACGATCGTTGCCGGTCTGGGTTGATTGGTCTAGGAGCCGCCGTGCTGGCGGGGGCGCCTTGGGACAGCCCGCTGGTGAGTGCGCTGTTCCGTCTGCGTGAGAACCTGCGGTCGCAGGGCCGGCATGCAATGCCGCGCTAAACAGTCTGGCCGTCGCGGGGCCCGCCGCTTGCGCCTCCAGTACCCCGCGCGTCTGACCTCAGCCTCACTCACCACCCCCGTCTATTGCTTCCGGCACTGGCGGGGGTTTGGTTGTCCGGCATGAAGCGACTCATCCACCACATTCTCTTGACGCCAACGGGCAAGAAGCGATGCCGAGCAGGTTTCTGGGATATCGTGTGGTCACAGTGCCCGTAGCAGCGGTTATCGCATGCTCTGAAGGGCACCAATCATGAGTGCTGATCTGCTGGCACCGTTGGCCAGGCTGGTAACTGCCGCGGAGGCGATCGAGGGACTTCGAGACCTCTTCGCCGCCGAAGAGCCCCTGGACGATATAGCGGCGCGGGTCGCCGAGACGGCAGTCGCCGCGATCCCGTATGCCGACGCCGTGAGTATTACCGTGCTGTCTTGGCCTGATGCCCGTACCGCGGCCTCCACTCATGAGCGGGCGCTGGAACTCGATCAGCAGCAGTACGCGTCAGGCCGCGCGGGCCGTGCCTGGAGGCCGCGTGGCGGCGCGCGCCGGTGCGCGCGGTAATCGGCGAAGCACATCAACGGTGGCCGGAGTTCGTTGACGCCGCCCAGCGAGTCGGGATCCGCGCGAGTTTGTCGGTTCCGCTGCTGATTGAGGGCCTGTCTGAGGAGCAGGAACTTGTCGGCTCGCTCAACATCTACAGCCAGACCACATCCGCGTTCGATCCGTTCGACGCTGAACTCATGCGCCTGTACACCGTTGCCGCCGGTCAAGCGATCAGCAACGCCAGCCGTTGGCAGCACTCGCGAGAAACTGTCAGCCAGCTTGAGAAAGCACTCCTGTCGCGTTCGGACATCGACATGGCCAAAGGCGCTCTAATCGCGTTGCACGGCTGCGAGCCAGGTGAGGCGTTCGCCAGGCTGGTGGACGAATCTCAACGGCGCAACATTAAAGTGCGCGACGTCGCCGTCGAATTGCTCGACCGAATGAAGACGACGGCCTAGGTGCTGCTATCCGAGGGCGTCGGGGTCAGCTTTTTCTGCGATCATCGCTAACCGCCACGTGCACTCGCGGTTTCGCGGCGCCACCCCCGTCAGTTGCACGCTGTCGGGTACCCAGCGCAACGGCGCCGACACGGCGACCTCGGTCATGGCGACGCGGCATCCGCCGGTAATGTCGCTGAGCTGCATGGTGATCCGCGCCTCGGCCGCTGGCCTGATCTTCGCCAGCAGCACGAGTTCCTCGCCGGTGATGCAGCTCTCGACGACGGTCTCATCGTCGATCACCGCTGGCCAGGTCCCGATGGAATGCAGGATGCGCGCTGGGCGCAGGCCAGTTGGAACTGACAGCGCGGATTCGGCTGTTCCCGACGACCCATCCTGAGTAGGTCCATCCGTCGGCTAGTACGTCCCACACTCGCTGCCGTGTGGCAGCGACATCCCGAGTCACGGTCATTCCGTTAGTCCTAACTTTCGAAGTTGCCTTCCGCGCGTTGATGCCACGATGGTCAGGCGGTGGGCGGGACGGCTGATGCCATGACTTTGGCGGCCCGGCCCCAGGCCCGATGAAGACCCAGCGCCGCAGCCAGATTCGCAGTGAAGGTCTTGTCAACGTCCTCGGCCACGTCGACGCCCGGATCTCTGCTGGAGATTCGTGCATACTTGAGTACGGCGCCGCCGTCGCCCCATGCGGCGATCGCCTTGCAGTGGCGGAACGCTTCTTGGAGCAGCACGACGAGTTTGATGTCACCGGTCGGCGTGGTCCCGCCGGCTACGACAAGCGCGTCGAACTCGATCGACCGCGCCGTGGCCAGCGTCCGGTCGACAGTGACCGTGCGGCGACGTGCGTTCAGAACGCCACCGACGGGCGCGATCACCAGTGCCCCTTCTTGCCGCGGTGCGGGCATGTGAGATCTCCTCGAGAGTCGACGGGCGTGCAGTCGGTACGTGCACGGTGGTGATCCGTCGTCCTCGCTGACCGGATACCCCAATCCCGGAAATGCAAGCGGATGAACCGCGCTCACGAAATCCTGGTCATTGGCTCAGCCGACTTCACGGCCGTGCCACCGCACACCACCGGGGTCGCTCAAATGCGCAAGACGGCGCGATCTCTGACCGTTATTGGGCGCCGCGACCTTCGCGGCTGCGCCGATAGGCGGCGCGTCGGAAATCGCCGAGCCAGCCCGGAACCAGCTTTACCTCGGGGTCGCTGTGCAGCGCCGGATCGAATGCGATGTCGTCACAGGTCGGGTCGACGTTTCGTAGTGTCAGGCGGGCCAGTGGCAGGAAGTCGGCCGTGCCTGCGGCCTGTTCGATGTCGAAATCGATTTCGCCTGAGCTGATTTGGTCTGCGACGGTTGCTAACGAAAGTCCCGGTGTGTCAATGACGGTGGACAGCCGGGCCCGCACCCACCACACGCCACCCTGGTAGCGCAACGGCATCAGGCTCGAGAATGTGGTGCCCGACCACGAAAAGGCCGGGCGCAGGATGAGGCGGCCGACGCTGCTACCGACGGTGGACGCCAGCAGTAC
>JAVRPG010000551.1:0-5846 GCA_032162325.1 Mycobacterium sp.
GGATTGCCCATCGCCGAGAACCGCTATGCGAGGGTGGAGCCGTCATGAGCGTTCCGCTGTCGATACTCGACCTCGCGCCGATCAGCGAGGGCTCCGACGCCGCCTCCGCGCTGCGCAACACGGTCGATCTCGCCCAGCGCGCCGAACAGTGGGGATACAAGCGCTACTGGATCGCCGAACATCATTTTGTCGCTGTCGCCAGCTCGTCGCCCGCGGTGCTCATCGGTCAGATCGCCGCCGCCACCGACAGGATTCGCGTCGGCGCCGCCGCGGTGCAGCTCGGCCAGACCACCGCCATCGCTGTCGTCGAGAGCTTCGGAATGCTCGAGGCGTTCCATCCCGGCCGCATCGACCTCGGGGTCGGACGGTCGGGCCAGCGACGCCGAGAAGCCCAAGAGCCTCGCGAGCCGAAACCGTTTAAGCCGCCTCGCGAATGGCGCGACGTCGACGGGGTAATCGTCCCGCCACCGTTCGACATCAGCGCCTTGATGCGCAACCCGCGCTTGCGCGCAAAGATGTCCGTGCTGCAGCAGCCCGAAGCCGTTACACCCGATTTCGCCGAGCAGGTAGGCGACATCCTGGCCATGCTCGACGGTAGCTACGAGATCGACGGTGTCGACGCGCACGCGACGCCCGGTGAGCGAGCCGGCCTGACGCCGTGGGTGTTCGGCAGCAGCAAGGGTCAAAGCGCACAGGTGGCCGGGGCCCGCGGCCTGCCGTTCGTCGCCAGTTACCACATCACGCCTGCGACCGCGCTGGACGCGATCGACGTGTATCGCGCCGCGTTCC
This sequence comes from Mycobacterium sp., assembly GCA_032162325.1. Taxonomy (GTDB): domain Bacteria; phylum Actinomycetota; class Actinomycetes; order Mycobacteriales; family Mycobacteriaceae; genus Mycobacterium. Next base: position 790 of record JAVRPG010000551.1, read on the forward strand.
AACCGTCGGCCGCGCTCTCCGAACCGTACGTGGTGGTGTCGGCCGACGTGGTGGTGGCCGACGACACCGACACCGCGCGGCATCTTGCCTCCAGCTACGGCCACTGGGTGTACTCGATCCGCGCCTGCGACGGTGCCATTCCCTACCCGAACCCCGATACCGTCGAGCCGCTGTCGGATGACCAGCTTGCGGTGGTAAAGGACCGCACCGCAACGCAATTCGTGGGGGATCCCGACGAGGTTGCCGACAAACTCGAAACCCTGCGGCGGGTCACCGCGGCCGACGAGCTGGTCATCACCTCCGTCACGCACCGCCATGCCGACCGGCTCCGCTCGCACGAACTGATCGCCAAGCGCTGGGGGTTTGGTGGATGAGTAAGCGCCGCAAGCCGATCCACCTCGCCGCACACTTCCCAGGCGTCAACAACACCACGGTGTGGGCCGACCCGGAGTCGGGCAGCCAAATCGAGTTCGACTCGTTCGTGCACCTCGCGAAGACTGCGGAGCGCGGATTGTTCGACTTCTTCTTCCTCGCCGAGGGCCTGCGGTTGCGGGAGCACCGGGGCCGCATCCACGACCTGGACGTGGTCGGGCGCCCCGACACCTTCACCGTCCTGGCCGCGCTCGCCGCCGTCACCGACCGACTGGGGCTGGCGGGCACCGTCAACACCACGTTCAACGAACCATTCGAAGTGGCACGGCAATTCGCCACCCTCGACCACCTGTCCGACGGCCGGGCCGGCTGGAACATGGTCACCTCGTCGGACGCGTTCACCGGCGAGAACTTCCGCCGCGCCGGATACCTCGACCACTCCGACCGCTACAAGCGTGCCGAGGAATTCATCATCGTCGCGCGCAAGTTCTGGGACAGCTGGGCGCCCGACGCCGTGGTGGCCGACCGTGACAGCGGAATCTACGTCGACCCCAGCCGCATTCGGCAGGTCGAGCACAACGGCGCACAATTCGACGTCCGCGGTGTCGCGACGCTGCCGCCGGCACCGCAGGGACATCCGGTGCTGCTGCAGGCCGGCGACTCCGCCGACGGCCGCGCGTTCGGCGCCAAGCACGCCGACGCGCTGTTCACGCTGCACTCCGCGCTGGAGGCAGGCCAGCAGTACTACGCCGACGTCAAGGGTCGTGCGGCGTCCTATGGCCGAGAACCTGAGGCGCTCAAGGTGTTTCCCGCCGCGACGTTCGTGCTGGGAGACACCACCGAGGAAGCCGTCGACAAGGCGCGTCACATCCGCCTGCAGCAGGTCAGCGGGCCGACCGCGATCGCGATGCTCGAGCAGGTCTGGCAGCGTGACCTGTCGGCCTACGACCCGGACGGCCCGCTGCCCGACGTCGAATCGGCCGACGACCCGACCATCACACAGGGCCGGGTCCGCCACGGTGACCCGAAGGCCGTCGCCGCCGCATGGCGCGAACGCGCCGAGGCCGAGAAACTCAGCATCCGCGAACTGGTCATCGCCGTCACCAGCCGTCAGCAGTTCGTCGGCACGCCGGCCCAGGTCGCCGACGAGATCGACCTGCACGTGCAGTCAGACGCCTGCGACGGCTTCATCCTGGTGCCGCACCTGACGCCGCACGGGCTCGACGACTTCGTCGACGGGGTGGTCCCGCTGCTGCAGGAGCGCGGCAGCTTCCGCACCGAATACGCTGGCCACACCCTGCGCGATCACCTCGGCCTATAGGCTGGCCCGAGGTGTCGGCGACACCGGGGGTGGGATGGTGTGATTTCGAAGACGACGGTGGTGTGGCTGCTTTTTGGCGCCGCCGCGCTGGTGTTCGCCATCGGCATTGCATCCCGGGTGTTCATCGGGCGACGACGACGCACCAAGGCGGTGCGGACCATGGTGCGTACCTTCCGCCGGACGGGCGTGGCGCGGGTGCTGTTCGGACGGTTCGAGGGCGAAGTTCTCGACGACGACGAACTCGACAGCATGATCCTGATGCCGACGATCGTCGTCGGATGCGGGTTCTGCCTTACCGCCATCTTCCTGCTGGGCTACGAAGTCCTGGCCTAGGGCGTCGCCTGCTCGACCGCATCGCGGATGGAGCCGCGCCACACCGGTCCGTGGCCGGGTAGCAGGACTTCGGTGTCGAGCATGCCCAGCGCGGCCAGGCTCCGCACGCACCCGTCCTGGTCGTGGTTGAACATGTCGGGCAACAGTTGCGGGCCGCTGCGCGGTGCCACCGGGTGGCCTGTCACCAGCGCGTCACCGGCCACGAGCACGCCGTCGACCACGAACGAGCAGTGTCCACTGGTGTGGCCTGGCGTGGGAATGGCCATCGGCTTGCCCGGCAGGCGAGCCGCGACGTCTTCGGTCAATGCCTCAGTGGTCGGGATGCCGTCGCGCGTGAACGCACCTTTGCGGGAAATCGCGATCGACCACTTCAGCCATCGCGGCTGCCAGATGTGGGTCGCGACGTCCACCGGCGACGCCTGTTCGAGGTACTCACGCTTGGAGTGCCCGACCTCGGCGGCGTGTGAATACACCGGTGTGCCGTGTGTTTTCGCGAACCAGATGGCCGACCCGAAGTGGTCGATGTGGGCGTGTGTCAACAGGATCGCGCGCAGGTCGTCCACGCCGAAGCCGAGCTGCTGCAACGAGCCGAGCACGTCGTCGCGGTTGCCGGGAAAGCCGGCGTCGATCAACATGACGCCGTTGCCGTCGGTGACCAGTGTCCAGTTGACCAGGTCGGTCTGGACGAAATGCACGGTGTCCGTGATGGCCGTCGGGACTGCTGCCATGACGCGAGTTTAAGCCGGGGAGTAGAAACGAATGCGTGGACTTCAAACTCGGATACAAGGCGTCGGCGGAGCAGTTCGCCCCGCGGGAACTGGTCGAACTGGCCGTGGCGGCCGAAGAGCACGGCATGGACAGCGCGACGGTCAGCGACCACTTCCAACCGTGGCGCCACGAGGGCGGGCATGCGCCGTGGTCGCTGGCGTGGATGGCCGCGGTGGGCGAGCGCACCAAGCGCCTGATCCTCGGCACGTCCGTGCTCACCCCGACTTTCCGCTACAACCCCGCCGTCATCGCGCAGGCGTTCGCCACCATGGGCTGTCTCTACCCGGACCGGATCTTCCTCGGGGTGGGCACCGGCGAGGCACTCAACGAGATCGCGACCGGGTACATCGGCGAGTGGCCCGAGTTCAAGGAGCGATATGCCCGGCTGCGCGAATCCGTCAAGCTGATGCGTGAGCTGTGGGTCGGCGACAGGGTGGACTTCGAGGGCGAGTACTACCACACCAAGGGCGCGTCGATCTACGACGTCCCTGAGGGCGGCATCCCGATCTACATCGCCGCGGGCGGACCGCAGGTGGCCAAGTACGCCGGGCGCGCGGGCGACGGGTTCATCTGCACCTCGGGCAAGGGCGAGGAGCTCTACAAGGACAAGCTGATCCCCGCGATGAAAGAGGGTGCCGAGGCGGCAGGCCGCAACCCCGACGACATCGACCGGATGATCGAGATCAAGATCTCCTACGATCCCGATCCGAAGCTGGCGCTGGAGAACACCCGGTTCTGGGCGCCGTTGTCGCTGACCGCAGAGCAAAAGCACAGCATCGACGACCCCATCGAGATGGAGAAGGCCGCCGACGCGCTGCCCATCGAGCAGGTCGCCAAGCGCTGGATCGTCGCGTCCGATCCCGACGAGGCCGTCGAGAAGGTCGGGCAGTACGTGACGTGGGGCCTGAACCACCTCGTGTTCCACGCCCCAGGCCACGACCAGCGCCGATTCCTCGAGCTGTTCCAGAAGGATTTGGAGCCGCGGCTGCGCCGACTGGCCTGACGCGACTTATCGAGATCGACACGACACCATGGTTCGGGTGCTTGTGACCGGCCTCGGTGTGCTCGCGGTCGGCGTCGCCGTCGTTGGGCTGGTGGCCCGCTACGTGCCGATCCGCAATGACGGCCTGCTCGTCGTCGCCACGGCGTCGCCGTACCTGATGGCCGCAGGTCCGGTCGGGATGATCCTGCTGGGACTTGGCAGGCAATGGGTGCTGACGGTGCTTGCGGCGTGTTTGTGCGTCGTGATGGTCGGCATCCAGCTGCCCCGCTACGTCGGCCCCGAGACAAGTGGGCTGCCCGCCGCCTCCTTCCGTGTGATGAGCGCGAATCTCGCTTTGGGGCGGGCTGATCCACCGGCGGTCGTCGCGTTGGCGCGGGACTCAGCGGATGTGCTGGTCGTTCAGGAGATGACCCCGCAATCGGCTAACGGGCTGTCGGCGGCGGGGCTGGACGGCACGTTTCCGCACCGCGTGATCGACCCCCGCGGCCGGGCGGCCGGAATCGGAATCTGGAGCAGGTATCCGATCGGCGAGTCCGGCTCCATCAGCGGCTATGCAATGCCGATGCTGAGGGCGCGGATCCGAGTGCCGGGGGTGGTTACCAATCCGACTGTGGTCGCCGTGCATCTCGCCGCCCCTTGGGCGCAGCCGATTGAATACTGGCAGCAGGACATGGCGCGATTGCCATCCACGTTGCACGAGCTGGCTCGCGACGCGGGCGCAGGTGCGGTGATCGTGGCGGGCGATCTGAACGCAACCTTCGACATGATGCCGTTCCGGCGACTGCTGAGCGACGGTTATCGGGATGCCGCCGAGCAGGCCCGCGCCGGCTTGACCCGCAGCTACCCGAACCGTCGGTGGCGCCCGCCGCTGCTCGGCATCGACCACGTCCTGGTGCACAACTGCGTCGCGACGTCGGCACGCACGGCCGTCGTGCGGGAGTCAGACCATCGCGGCCTGCTCGTCACCGTCGACGTCCCGTTGGACCCGACAGCCAGCTAGGCTAGGTGTTGCTGTCTTGCCGGCGTGCTAACCCGAGCAGCGGTGGCGGTGAATTCTATACGCGGCGAACACCTTCCGATCGGCATCGCACAGCCACGTGCGCGACACTGACGCCGTGCTGGACGCCGGCCGGGAGGAAGCCGATCCCGGTCAGCCAGGCGACGTGGACTGCGGGGTTAACCTCGACGGTGGGCGGCTGCCCGGCAGGTACACACACGCGGCCGGCCTGGGTGGCGCTGGCCGCGGTGCCGACCCTGGTC
>JAVRPG010000552.1:0-4896 GCA_032162325.1 Mycobacterium sp.
GGGCATCGGGTGGACGCGCAGTGGCTGGTGGCCCGGGCGGGCAGCCTCGACCGGCGGCGAGACTGCATCGCCGCGGCGGGAATCATCGGGTGGACCGTGCGCCAGACGCTGCTGCAACGGCGGGCGGGGGTGGCGACGTTGATCGCTGCCACCGCGGCGGGGGTGAAGAGCTATCGGGTGATCGACGTTCCGGCAGAGCTGGCGTGGTCGATCGCCGGCTCGGCGTCGCCGTGGGTCGCCGACAGCCAGTGGGCTACGGCTTGATGGTGTCCGTCGGGATGGATCACCCGGGAGAGGCCTGCCATGCCGCGATTATCGCCGCTACGCCACATGGATGGCGACGCCATCCGCGCCGACGGGAGTGACGCGCGGCGGGCCACCGGCCTGGCCGACCCGGGGCTGACGCACATCGGACTGATCTGCGACAACCTGGATGAGATCCGGAAATCGTTGAAGGATCAGGGAGTTCACTTCCTGGTCGACGGGATCGCCGACATCGCAGGGGTGCGCACCACGTGGTTCGCCGATCCTTGGGGTGTGGTCTTCATCCTCGTCGAGAAGGGCAAGCCCGAGCGTCCGTACTTCGCGCAATTTGGCTAGCCCGAGTTTGCGCTGATTCATTCGCCGTTTACTGTCGGGCAATGGCTATCGGTGGTGTGCTCTTCGACATCGATGGCGTCCTGGTGACCTCGTGGAAGCCGATAGAGGGTGCATCAAAAACATTGCGGACTTTGTCCGATCACCAGATTGCCTGCTCGTATCTGACAAACACCACGACGCGTACCCGCGTGCAGATCGCGGAACTGCTCACCGAGGCCGGGATGGCTGTGCGCGCCGACGAGGTCATCACTGCGGCGGTGCTCACCGCGGAGTATGTCCGAAATCGCTATCCGCACGCGCGATGCTTCCTGGTCAACAGCGGGCAGATCGCCGAGGACATGCCCGGCATCGACATCGTCTACTCGAGCGAGTTCTCCGGGCCGAAGGCGCCGGAGACCCCCGATGTCGTGCTGCTCGGCGGGGCGGGGCCGGAGTACAGCCATCTGACGCTGTCGTGGGTCTCCGACTGGATGGCGCAGGGGGTGCCGGTGGTCGCGATGCAGCGCAGCACTGCCTGGACCACGACCGACGGGTTGCGTGTCGACACTGGCATGTACCTGATCGGAATGGAGGAGACCTCCGGCCGCAAGGCCACTGCCGTCGGCAAGCCCGCGCCGGAGGGATTCCTCGCGGCCGCAAGCCGTCTCGGCGTCGACCCGGAGGAGATGTACATGGTCGGCGACGACCTCAACAACGACGTGCTCGCCGCCCAGGTGGTCGGAATGGTCGGGGTGCTGGTGCGAACCGGCAAGTTCCGCCAGGACACGCTGGATCGGTGGGCCGCAGACGAATTCGCGATGCAGCCCAACCACGTGCTCGGCTCGGTGGCAGACCTGCCGGAGTTGCTTGGGCTGTAGCGATTACTTCCGGCGCGTGCGCTGGTCTGTATTGGCGTGACCAACGAAAACATGACTGCGAGCATCACCATTGCGGCACCGGCTGAAACCGTGTTCGACGTGCTGGCGGACCCGTCGACACACGAGGCGATCGACGGCACCGGGTGGGTACGGCAACCTCTCGACGGCAAGCAGCTGACCGAGACGGGGCAGATCTTCCGGATGGCGATGTACCACGAGAACCACCCCGACAAGGACTACGAGATGGCCAACAAGGTGGTGGCGTTCGACCCGCGGCGAGCCATCGCGTGGGAGCCCGGCCAGGGCGCCGACGATGCCGCTCTCGAGTTCGGCGGATGGATCTGGCGATATGACTTGTCGCCAGTGACCCCGTCACAAACAGAAGTCACGCTGAACTACGACTGGTCAGCGGTCCCCGCGTATCTGCGCGAGCATATCCAGTTCCCACCGTTCGACCCGCAGCATCTGGACGACTCGCTCAAGCACCTAGCCGAGCTCGCCGTGGCGCGGCTCGAGGAATAGGACTATCCAGAACTTGGTACCGCCTGCGGTACCAAGTTCTGGACTCGCATGTTGAAGCTTGGCGGTGCTGATGTGGCGGATGTGACTCAGGCCTGTAGCGAGCGCACCGCTTCGATGCGGGCCTTGAGCTGATCCGTCGTTGCCGCCGCAATAGGCGGGCCACCGCATACCCGGCGCAGTTCGTTGTGAATCCACCCGTGCGGCTTGCCGGTCCGGTGGTGCGCGATCGATACCAGGGCGTTGAGTTCACGGCGAAGCTCCCGCAGCTGCCCGTGCGTCGACGGACGCGGCACTTCACCGCTTGCCGTCCGCTTGGTGAGCTGCTCTTCTTGCCTGCGCCGCAACAGGTCTCGCATCTGCTCGGCGTCGAGCAGACCGGGGATGCCGAGATAATCGGCCTCCTCCTCGCTGCCCGCCGGTGTCGCGGTGCCGAACGACGAGCCGTCGAAGATCACCTGGTCCAGCTCTGCGTCGGCACCCAGCGATTCGAAGCCGTTGTCCAACTCGCCGGGCTCGGACTTGCGTCGCTCGACGTACTCGTCGTCGTCGCCCTCGGACTCCCGGTGCGGCTTGCCCAGCACGTGGTTGCGTTGGGCTTCCATCTCGCTGGCCAGCAGCAGCAGGTTGGGGACCGACGGCAGGAAGATGCTCGCCATCTCCCCGGGTCGACGGGATCGGACGAAGCGGCCGATGGCCTGGGCGAAGAACAGTGGCGTTGACGCGCTGGTGGCATACACGCCGACGGCCAGCCGGGGCACGTCGACGCCTTCCGACACCATGCGCACTGCGACCAGCCATCGGCTCGTGTCAGCCGAGAACTGGCTGATGCGGTCCGAGGATCCGGGGTCGTCGGAGAGCACCACCGTCGGGGCCGCACCGGTGATCGTGGTGAGCAGGCCGGCGTAGGCGCGAGCGGCGGTTTGATCCGAGGCGATGACCATGCCGCCGGCGTCGGGCACGTGTTGGCGCAACTGACGCAGCCGGGTGTCGGCGGCGGCGATGACCGCGGGCATCCATTCGCCGGCAGGGTTCAATGCGGTGCGCCACGCCCGGGCGGTCTGCTCGGCGTTGAGTGGCTCGCCAAGGCGTGCCGCATGTTCCTCGCCGGCGCTGTCGCGCCACCGCGCCTCCCCGGAGTAGGCCAGGAAAACCACGGGACGAACGACGCCGTCGGCCAGCGCCTCGGCGTAGCCGTAGATGTGGTCGGCCGCCGAGCGCAGCACGCCTTCGCCATCGGGCTCGTAGTTGACGAACGGGATCGGGCTGTCGTCGCTGCGAAACGGCGTGCCGGTGAGAGCGAGGCGTCGCGTTGCATCTTCAAAGGCCTCACGGATCGCCTCGCCCCAGCTCTTCGCGTCGCCGCCGTGGTGGATCTCGTCGAACACGACGAGTGTCCGGAAGTTTTCGGTGCGGACCCGATGCCGGGTCGGGTGGCTGGCCACCTGGGCGTAGGTGACGACGACGCCGTGATACTCCGATGACGTCTGCGCCGACGAGTTGGAAAACTTCGGGTCGAGCGCGATGCCGACGGATGCGGCGGCCAGCGCCCATTGTGTCTTGAGGTGTTCGGTCGGAACCACGACGGTGATCCGCTCGACGGTGCCGTCGGCGAGCAGTTCTCCGGCGACGCGCAGGGCAAACGCCGTCTTACCTGCGCCCGGAGTGGCGACGGCAAGGAAATCGCGTGGTTGGGCGCCAAGATACCGCACCAATGCCCGACGCTGCCAGCTTCGCAAAGCCTGGGTGTCGGGCGCTGCAAATGCCCGCACCCAAGACTCCTCACTGATCGAGGAGCAGCCTAGCGCAACGGATTACGCGCGCGCACCTTTCGGCGTGTCGCTATTCGATGAAGAAGTTGTCATTCTTGATGAACCATTCGCGACGCTCGTCGTCGGTCAGAGTGGGCAGCTGGGTCATGCCCTCGAAGTAGTGCTCGCGCGGCGCGCCAGGAGCAAACAGCATCAAGATCGACGTCGGCGCGTCGGACTCGTTGCGGAAGCCGTGGATGCCGCCGGGTGGAACGTAGAGGAAATCGTTAGGGTGCCCGTCGATCCAGTCGTTGCCGTCATACAGCTTCACCGTTCCCGATAACACGAAGAACGCCTCGGACATGGCGCGGTGAAAGTGCGGACCCGGTCCGCCGCCCTTCGGCGAGATCTCCACGCGGTACAGCCCGTAGTCGCCGTCGGTGGCTTGCTGATTGGCCACATAGTGGTATTTCACGAGGCCGAACGAGTCGTAGTCAGGGGGAGGCCCGCCTGATTCGGGCGCCCGCCTCAACCAGGCACTGACCTCCGGTTCGTCCTTGGTGTAGCGCGGCGGCGGGTAGGGCGGCACGTTCCGGGGATCCCAGAGTGACATCCCTTCCCACAATGCCACAGCTGTTCCCACCGGAACGTCGCCGTCTTGACAGTTTCCGTTCAGCCACCGCGGATACCGTCCGCGCATGATCAGACGGCGGGCGTTCCTCGCTACTGTTGCGGGTTCGGTGGCGGCGGTCGGCGTTGGTGTACCGCGTGCGGCCGCGGCGCCGCCCGACCCGGACCCGGCCGCCGTCGCTTCGCTCAATCGCAGCCGGACCCCCACCGAGTGGGGCATGTCGCTGCCCGGTGTCGCCACGACGTTCGCCGCCAGCGGCAAGCAGATTGCGTTTACGTTCGACGCCTGCAAGGGCGGTTTTCGTTCCTGCTTGCCACACCGGTGATTCTGGCGGCCGGTGTGCTGAAGATCCCGACCTGTTCGGTCCGTTGGGTGACGGCATTCACGGACAGGTGCTGGCCGGGAGCGTCGCATCGTTCGGCGCCCCCTACCTAGCGGTGCGATACCTGACCCGCTACTTCGAAACCCGCACCCTGACGCCGTTTGCGGTCTACTGCGCGGTCGTGGGTATCGGAAGCCTGGTCTGGTTGCTGCGCTG
>JAVRPG010000553.1:0-2777 GCA_032162325.1 Mycobacterium sp.
CAGATCGCGCTCGGTGAGCTGCTCAAGGCGCACGGTGCGAAACCAGCTGCGGTGGTGGGCCAGTCGCTCGGCGAGGCCGCTGCTGCGTACTTCGCGGGCGGGCTGTCGCTGGCCGACGCCACCCGCACGATCTGCTCTCGCGCCCACCTGATGGGCGAGGGCGAGGCCATGCTGTTCGGCGAGTACATCCGGCTGATGGCGCTGGTCGAATACTCCGCCGATGAGATCGAGACCGTGTTCTCGGACTTCAAGGACCTCGAGGTGTGCGTGTATGCCGCGCCGACCCAGACGGTCATCGGTGGTCCGCCGGAGCAGGTCGACGCGATCATCGCGCGCGCCGAGTCGGAGGGGAGGTTCGCGCGCAAGTTCCAGACCAAGGGCGCCAGCCACACCCAGCAGATGGACCCGCTGCTCGGCGAACTGGCCGCCGAGTTGCAGGGCATCGAGCCGAAACCGCTGAAGACGGGCTACTTCTCGACGGTGCACGAGGGCGGCTACATCCGGCCAGGCGGCGAACCCATCCATGGCGTGGACTACTGGAAGAAGGGTCTACGCCACAGCGTCTACTTCACCCACGGCATCCGCAACGCCGTCGACAACGGCCACACGACCTTCCTTGAGCTGGCTCCCAACCCGGTCGCGCTGATGCAGGTCGGCCTTACGACCGCGGCGGCCGGGCTGCACGACGCGCAGCTGATCGCGACGTTGGCGCGCAAGCAGGACGAGGTCGATTCGATGACCATCGCCATGGCGCAGCTGTTCGCGCACGGTCACGATCTGGACTTCCGCACCCTCTTCGATAAGGGCGAGTACGCCAACATCCCGCCGACCCGGTTCCTGCGCAAGCCGCACTGGCTCGACGCCAAGTTCACGGGCGACAGCTCGGTGATGATGCCGGGCAACCATGTCGCGACCCCGGACGGCAGGCACGTCTGGGAATTTGCCCCGAAGGGCGTGGCGGATCTTGCGGCGCTGGTGAAAGCCGCGGCGGCGCAGGTCCTTCCCGATGCCAAGCTAATGGCCTCCGAGCAGCGAGCGGTGCCGGGTGAGGGCGCGCGGTTGGTGACGACCCTGACGCGTCATCCCGGAGGTGCGAGCGTGCAGGTGCATTCTCGCATCGACGAATCGTTCACGCTGGTCTACGACGCGGTCGTGAGCCGCGAGGGTGCCGCGGCTGCGTTACCCGCCGCCGTGGCAACCGGAATCGCTGTGGCCGACCAGGAACTGGTCGAAGAAGACGCTCTGCCCGATGTCGCCGCCGGAGCGGCTCCAGAGATCCTGTCCGACAACCTCACCAAGGGCGCGAATCTCGGTGCGGGCTTTGCCAAGTGGTCGCCGGATACCGGCGAGACTGTCCATGATCGGCTCGCCGCGATCGTCGGCGGCGCGATGGGCTACGAGCCCGAGGACCTCCCATGGGAGGTGCCGCTGATCGAGCTTGGCCTGGATTCGCTGATGGCGGTGCGGATCAAGAACCGCGCCGAGTACGACTTCGACCTGCCGCCGATCCAACTGACAGCGGTTCGTGACGCGAACCTTTTCGCCGTCGAGAAGCTCATCGAATACGCGATCGAGCACCGCGACGAGGTCGAGCAACTGCACGAGCACCAGCAGACACTGACGCCCGAGGAGATCGCCGCCGAGCAGGCCGCCATGATCGCCGGAACCGCGCCGACGGTCATGGCCGAGCCGGCCGCTGCCGCTCCGATGGACATCCCGCCGCCGCCCACTAATCCGGCAGGCCCTGACAAGCCGTCGGCCGCGGCGATGGCCGCCCAGGTGCTGTCGCAACAGGCCGTCACCGACGCGCTCGGCGCGGACGTGCCTCCGCGCGAGGCCGCCGAACGCGTCACGTTCGCGACGTGGGCCATCGTCACCGGCAAGTCCCCCGGCGGCATCTTCAATGCGCTGGCCGCACTGGACGACGCGACCGCAGAGAAGATGGCGCAACGGCTTTCGGAACGGGCCGAGGGCATGATCACCGTCGAGGACGTGAAGACCGCCCCGACCATCGAGGCGTTGGCGACCGTCGTGCGCGAGCACCTCGAAGCCGGTGAGCTCGACGGATTCGTGCGGACGCTGCGTGCGCCGAAACAGGGTTCCGACAACGTCCCGGTGTTCGTGTTCCACCCGGCAGGCGGCTCGACCGTTGTGTACGAACCGCTGCTGAAGCGATTGCCGGAGGACACTCCGATGTACGGCATCGAGCGGGTCGAGGGCTCCGTCCAGGAGCGCGCCGCCGAGTACGTGCCGAAGCTGCTGGAGATGGGTGGCAACGGTCCGTTCATCCTGGCCGGATGGTCGCTGGGTGGTGTGCTGGCCTACGCGTGCGCGATCGGACTGCGGCGCGCAGGCGCCGACGTGCGGTTCGTCGGGCTGATCGACACGGTGCGTGCCGGCGAGGAGGTCCCGCAAACCAAGGAGGAGGCCCGCGCCCGCTGGGACCGCTACGCGCGCTTCGCCGAGCGGACGTTCAACGTCGAGGTCCCGCCGATCCCGTATGAGCAGCTCGAGGAGCTCGACGACGAGGGCCAGGTGCAGTTCGTGCTGGACGCGGTCAGCCAGAGCGGCGTGCAGATCCCTGGCGGGATCATCGAGCACCAGCGCACGTCCTACCTGGACAACCGCGTGATCGACACCGCGAAGATCGAGCCCTACGACGGCCACGTCACGCTCTACATGGCCGATCGCTATCACGACGACGCGATCTTCTTCGAGCCTCGCTACGCCATCCGCAAGCCCGACGGCGGCTGGGGCGAGTTCGTCTCGGAGCTGGA
>JAVRPG010000554.1:0-3573 GCA_032162325.1 Mycobacterium sp.
TCGGCAGGGATGTCGGTAGCGGCGTCGTGGAAGTGAACACACTGCCGGTCCAGCACGGCACGCAATCCCGGCAAGCGGTCCGGGTCCAAATTGTCCGGGCGAATCCAGATGCCCTCCCGTAGTTCGGCGAGGTGCAGCGCTGTCGCGGCTTTGCGCAGCGCAAGCCGATCGGCGTTCCAGCGAGACGACCGCCAGCTCCCACGTCCCGTCCCACGGCGGGGCGGCTTGATCGTCGATCCGGGACGCCTCGTCGACGCGTTGGCGGCGTTCGAGCAAGCCTCCTGCGAGCAGGTAGGTGCCGTCGCTCGCGAGTTCCCCGTTGGAGACCATCCGCCACAAGCACGTGCGGGCGGCGCCGTCGCTGATGCCGAAGAGAGAGGCAATCGCGACCAGTTCTCCGACCGTGAGGTGGGGCTGGTCGGCGCCAAGTAACGCCGTCGCAAGGACCGATCGCGCGCTCAGCGGGCGATCGCCGATCAGGTCGGCGACGCGCGCCCCCGAACTCGACCTTCGTCGTGGTCGAGATGTTGTCGGCACCTACCCATCTTCGCCGAACGCCTGCGGCAAGTCCTAGTTGGCCTTGCGGGGCACCCGCACGGCGATCATCATCGCCAGTAGGCCCGCCATCAGCACCACGCATAGGCCACCCAAACCGGCCCGGTCGGTCCCGAACAGGTCGATGAAGGTGAAGAACATCCACGGCGCCAGGAACGACACTGCGCGCCCGGTGGTGGTGTAGAGACCGAAGGCCACGCCTTCCTTGCCCTCCGCCGACATTCGCAGCATCAGCGCCCGCGCAGACGCCAGGGTGGGGCCGACGAACAGGCACAGAAGCAGTCCGCAGATCCAGAACGCCAACACCCCGGAGAGAGCCAGCAGGACCAGTCCGACGACGATCATCGCGGCGAGCGAGCCGACAATGACGGGTTTGGAACCCACTCGGTCGTCGAGCAGGCCACCCAACACCGCGCCGATCGCGGCGACGATGCTGGCACACACGCCGAACACCAGCACGTCGGCCTGCGACACCCCGTACACGCTGACGCCGAGCACCGCGCCGAAGGCGAACACACCGGTGAGCCCGTCCCTGAATACCGCGCTGGCCAAGAGGTAGTAGACAACGTTGCGGTCGCGTCGCCACTCCCCCTTCACCTCGTCCCACAGCGCGCGATAGGCGCCGAGGAACCCGACGGCCGGACCGGGGTCGAAGGAGGCCGGGGTGCGCGCCGAGACGAGCAGCGGCCAAGCGAACAGCGCCAACCACGCCGCGGCGAGCAGCATCGCCGCCCGCACGTTCCCGCCGTCGACCGCCGCGATGCCCAGCAGGCCGCGGGTGTCGCCGTCGCCCTGGATGAAGCCGAAATAGATAATCAGCAACAACAGCACACTGCCGACGTATCCCGCGGCCGAACCAAGCCCGGAGATCCGACCCGAGGTCTCCCCCGTCGACAGCTGCCTCAACATGGCGTTATACGGCACCGTCGCCAAATCGCTGCATGCCGCGGTCAAGGCCAGCAGGACGAGACCGGGCCAGAGATAGTGGTAGTCGGCCCGGATCAGGCTCATCGCACACGTCATCGCAACGACCACGCCGGTGAGTAGTGCGAGGGCCGGGCGGCGGCGGTTCGGCGCGTTCACCCAGATACCGGTCGCCGGCGCGAGCAACGCGACGCACAATCCCGCAATCGTCAGCACCCGGCCCAGCCAGCTTGCGGGCGTGGCGGGGCCGGGCAAACCCGAACCAACCTGCTCGGTGAGGTAGACGGAGAAGACGAACGTGACGACGACGGCGTTCACGCCCGTCGCGCCACAGTCCCACAGCGCCCACGCCACCACCCGGGACCGCGCGGGGGTCTCAGGATCCGCCCGGCGGCTGCTCATGGCTGCACTCAACTCGTCACTCGCCAATCACCGACTGCGGCTTGGCCACTGCGTTTCACATGGGCTTGTTCGGTTCGTCGCCGTCTCGTGTTATGGCTGCTGGTGATTCAACACATACTGGGCACCGGCGAGGAGCTGCGACAAAGGATCGGCGGCGCCGCCGAAGGCGGCCTGCGTGGCAGGTGCGGTGGCGGCAGCCGGGTCGTAACCACGCACCGGGTCCACCGTGATCGGAGCGGTGAGCGGATTGTCGTTTCGTGAATATCCCGCATCCACCATCGGTTTCAGCACACCGTCAAGCTGATTCAGCGTGCCTTCATCCACCCCGAGGTATTTGAAGGGCAACACTAGGGGAAGGTGCTGCTCGGGAATCAGATACGTCGTCGTCTTGGCACCCTTGGAGTTGACGGTCGTCCTGATGTTCTGCGGCGGCACGTTACTCGGGTTGGTGAACGCCACCGCGGTGTGACCGGTCGCGAGGCCCACGACCGCGTTGGCGAGGGACATCCAGTTGTCCGGCCGGTCTGGCCAATCGGCGATGCTGTCGTACGCAGAGACGAACTGGTAGGTGTCGTACTGGCTCTCCACCGGAGGCGGCATACGGAAATCGAGGGAGGGAACAACGCTGCCAACGGGGAACATCTGGGTCAGGAAACTCTCGCCGAAGGCGTGCTTCGCTAACGGGTCGCCATAGGTCGCGAAGCTCAATGTATTCGGCGGCGGCGCGGTCGGATCGTTCGCGAGCTTCGCCTGCACGGCATCGAGCACCATCGCACCCTCAGACAGGCCGATCGCGGTACCGGGACCACCGTTGCGAATCGCCGTTTCGAGATTGCCCTCACCCTCGTCGACCGACTCGCCGATGCTGGGGCCATCGACACCCACGCCCGGAAAGGAGTCATCCAGCCGACCGATGCCTGGAAACAACCGTTCCAGGGTGTGACCCTGAACCTGACCCGCAGGATAGTCGACGATCTGCCGATTCAGCCGCGGGAACCAATCCGCGCCCGTGCGCTTTATGTACTCGTCATAGGGAATGCCCAGAACGTGCGCGCCCCCCAGTGCGTACCCCCGCCCCGGCGTCCCCAGCGGTGGTGGCCCGTTGCCCGGTACCCCGTGGTCTGGCGTCCAACCGGCCTGCGTGTCATCGGCGGCCGCGATCCCGGACCCGAAACACCCTGTGGCGCCGACAGTTACCAGCGCGGTGACCACTGCGAGCAGTCTCCGCATTCCCACTCCCGCCTGCTCGACTACGCGTCTGGACTGAACCAGACCTTACTCCGCCTACCCGGCCGATGCCTGTGACAGCGGCCGCTGCTGCGCAAGCTCAGTCGTGACGACCGCCAGTTCGCCTGCCCCACCAATGTAGCCATGGCGGGCACAGCGATGGTCCGTCCCAGGACCCGCCGTCGTTCCCATCGCGAAACCGCCATACAGGAGAGCGAGCAGTCGAAGTGCCGGTCTGGGCCTGTTCAGCATGAGCATGGTCATGCCGATTCGGAACGGTTCGACCTGACGGCAAGGGCCATTACCAGGGCAGTGACCACCATCGGTGATTCTGGTGCCCCCACCGGCTGGGCTCAGGCGTCCAACCGAATGAATTGGTCCTGCCGGTACTGCTCGACGCAGGCGGCGCGCCGAATCTTGCCGCTCGTCGTGGTGGGAATCGACCCGGGCGGTACCAGAACGAGA
>JAVRPG010000555.1:0-5983 GCA_032162325.1 Mycobacterium sp.
CCAGCCAGCCCACCGACCAGCCGACTGCGGCACCTGCGTCCGAGCTTGACCCGCCGCTGGGCAACTGAATGACACCGTCACCACGGAACCGGTGGTGACCGACCAACGGCCGGAAGTGAGTCCCCAGGACCGCTCCCGGCCGTTGGTCTATTCGCGCCGATCGCTCCGAGCACCAACTGGTTGACACATCACGTAAATCTACTACTGTAGGGCTCATGCCAAAAGCAGTGCAGTTCGATTCGTACGGCGGCGTCGACGTCCTCGAGGTGCGCGACGTGCCCCGCCCTGTTCCGGAAGCCGGTGAGGTTCTGGTCGAGGTCAGGGCAGCCGGGATCAATCCGAGTGAGGCGGTGATCCGGAGTGGCGCCCTGGCCGACCAGTTCCCGGCCACGTTTCCCTCCGGTCAAGGCAGCGACCTGGCGGGCGTGGTGACCGAACTCGGCTCCGGCGTCAGCGATTTCGCTGTCGGCGATGAGGTGATCGGGTTCTCCATGCGCCGGTCCAGCCACGCCGAATACGTGACGGTGCCGGCAGACCAGCTGGCCGCCAAGCCGTCGGAGGTTTCCTGGGAGGTGGCCGGCTCGCTGTTTGTCGCGGGCGCCACCGCCTACGCCGCGGTGCGGGCGGTGCGCCTCGTACCGGGGGATACGGTAGCGATCGCCGGGGCGGCCGGCGGTGTCGGTTCGATCGCGGTTCAACTCGCCCGACGCGCCGGGGCCACGGTCCTCGGCATCGCCGGGCCGTCCAACGATGCCTGGCTCGCCGACCACGGCGCGGTCCCGGTCAACTATGGTGACGACCTGCCGGCCCGACTGCGCGCCGCAGCACAGTCCGGTTACATCGACGCCCTGCTGGATTTCTTCGGTGGTGGATATGTCGCCATGGCGGTCGAGGACCTCAAAGTGCCGCGCGAAAGGGTCGACACCATCGCCGATTTCGCTGCCGTGGAGCGGTTCGGGGTCTTATCGGCAGGCGGCGCGGAGGCCGCGACTGCGGCGGTGATCGCCGAGTTGGCCGACCTCGTCGCACGGGGTGAGCTGGAAGTGCCGATCGCCGGAGTCTTCGCTCTCGACGATGTGCGGGACGCGTATCGGGAGGTCGAACTGCGGCACACCCGCGGCAAGTTGGTGCTGCGACCGTGAGCGACGGAGGCATCGCCGGGCAGGCTATTAGGACCGGTACGAGACGTAAGTCGATGTGAGGAGACCACGATGAGCGATGGCAACGACTTCAACGAGCGCAAAATCGCCGAGTTCCGCGCCAACCACGGTCGCGTCAGTGGCCCGTTCGAGGGTGCGCCGATCGTCCTGCTACACACTGTCGGTGCACGCAGTGGGAAGCCGCGGACCAACATCATGATGTACCTCGCCGACGGCGAACGGTATCTTGTGTTCGCCTCGAACGCCGGTGGCGACGATAACCCCGCCTGGTACTGGAACCTGAAGGCCAACCCCGACGCCCGCATCGAAGTCGGCGACGACATCGTCGACGTGCACGCCACAGAGCTGCAGGGCGCCGAACGGGACGACAAGTACGCGCTGCAGGCCGAGCGGTATCCGGGATTCGCTGAGTACCAGCGCATGACGTCGCGGACCATCCCAGTTGTCGCGCTCACGCCTACCGGTGGGGCGAAGCCGCGCGAATGAAGGTCCTGGCGACCGGCGTCCGACCCACTTCCGATGCGTCGCATCTCGCCTATTGCCCCAACCTCAACTGATTGACACGTCACGTAAATCTACTACTGTAGCGTTCATGACTGAGACAGGCTCGAGTTCCTCCCAAGAATCCTTCGGATCGCAGCACGTGGATTTCGATGCCCTTTACCGTGGCGAAAGCCCGGGCGAAGGCATGCCGCCGATGACCACACCACCATGGGATACCAAGGCGCCCAACGAGAATGTCATCGGGTGGCAGACCGGCGGGTGGGTCCACGGCGACGTTCTCGACATCGGCTGCGGGCTCGGCGACAACGCCGTCTACCTGGCCAAGAACGGTCACAAGGTGACGGGGTTGGACATCTCACCCACCGCGCTGATCACCGCCGAGCAGCGGGCCAAGGACGCCGGAGTCGACGTAAAGTTCGCGGTGGCCGATTCCACCAAGCTCCACGGCTACACCGACGCGTTTGACACCGTGATCGACAGCGGCTTGTTCCACTGCCTCGATGACGACGGCAGACGTAGCTACGCCGCCGCGGTGCACCGGGCCACCCGGCCGGGCGCCACCCTGTTGCTCAGCTGCTTCTCCGACGCCAACCCGGTAGGCGAGCAGTGGCCGCGACCGGCGGTCTCCGAAGAGACGCTGCGCGACGTCCTCGGCGGCGCCGGCTGGGACATCGCGTCGCTGGAGCCCGCCACGGTGCGCGGCGAACTGGACGGCGCGCAAGTCGAAATGGCGTTCTGGTACCTCCGTGCGCAACGGCGCTAAGTGACCTGAACCTCAGTTGTCGGGTCGCATCCCTGACGACCCTCGTGAGCCCAGGCGAGCAGATCCGCCGGGCGAGCCGGGCGGCGCGGTCGTTGTGGCGCCGGTACGCCAGCCGGACACCACCCCGTTCGAACGCCGTGGATTGGCCAAACAAGAGTGGGTCCGTTCAGTGAAAGTTCATGCTCGAGCACTACGCCGTTGAATGGCGGGAACCGCGGCGGTTCCGATGCTCAATGTGCCGCTTCGGCTTTGAAGAAGGTCGCCAGGCGTTCGACGGCGGCGGCGGATTCGGGCAGCCCGACAGGGATGAACACCGGCCAGACGTGGATTCCATGTCGCCACGACTCGAAGGCCACGTCGACACCTGCGGTGGTGGCCGCATCTCGGATGCGGGTGGCGTCGTCGTAGAGGATTTCGTTCTCGCCGACCTGGATCAGCATCGGGGAAAGCCGTGCATGTCGGCGAAGATCGCAGAGCACCGGGGTCGCGGGGGTCAGCGGCGGCAAGGTAGTCGGTCACCGTGGATTCGAGCATTTCACGAGTGACTAAGGGGTCCAGGTGTTTGCGCTCCTCGATGGAGGCGCCGCTGAAAGTCAAATCAGCCAACGGCGAGATCAGGGCGATGCGCCCGGGAAGAGCCAAGCCTTGATCCCGGGCCGCGGCGATGACGGCGACCGCAAGGTTGCCACCCGCCGAATCGCCGAGCACGGCCAGCGTTCGCGGATCCGCGCCGCTGTGCGTGACAAGCCAGTGATAGGCGCGAAGGCAGTCGTCGAAGGCCCCCGGGAACAGCGTTTCTGGAGCGAGCCGATAGTCGACCACGTGCACTCGGGCATTGGCGGCCAGAGCCACCGCGGCGGCCAACGGAAGATAGCGGTCCGGCGGAGAGCCACTGACGTAGCCGCCGCCGTGGAAGTAGAGGACGGTGCGATCGGGCTGGCCAACATGTGGTTGCACCGTGATGGCGGGAACACCGCCTAACTCATTGATGGCGCGTGTCACGAGTTCCAGCTCAGACGAGCTGTCATCGAAACCTTTGCTATCGGCGTCGCCGCTGGTGGGTCGCGCACGAAGGTAGTGGATGAACGCCTCAAGCAGCTGCGATGGACTGTCTTCCGGATCGGTGAGCATCAGGTCGCCTGCCCGTCTACGTCGTGAGGACCGTATACAGCTCGGAAATGAGGTCGTCGCGCACGACGGCCACGTCGAATCCGGTGGCCACAGGGTCGCCGCCTTCAGGCCCCAGCTTCCACGCCAAGTACCCCAATCCGCGGGTTTGGTAGACAGGACTGGCTTTGGTGAAAACCATTCCCTGCATCTGCGACTGCAAGTGTATTGCCTTGGCTTCCAACGCTTCGCGGCCAACGCTGGTCCCCTCGTCGTCCGTCCATCGAACATCCGCGGCGTAGGTGCTCTCGATGGTCAAGGCCCTCCGTTGGGCATCGCGCTCGTTGAATACCCCGAGCAAGTTCGCTTCCATCAAGTTACTGACGGTCTCAGTCATGGTGAACCCTCCTCGATAGCCCGCTTAGCCTAGTCACGTTACATGACACGTCAAGTACTCGCGCTGCCCCTCGTAGTTTCAGCGAGCGACTACTGGCCGGGCCCATCGATCGTGGTAGCCGTGACCTACAGCACTGCTATCCGCGGTGGCGACGACGCGTCCATCGAGTTACCGGAGCCTTTGTCGCGTTATCCTGGGCAGATACTGTGAGAAGGAATAGTAGAAGTGTCACGTAGTCAGCGCCGGAAGACCGGTCAAGAGCCTTGGCTGTCAGCAGCCCAGCTACGAACCTTCCGTGCGTTTATGAGCGTGCAGATGCGGCTGAACTATGAGATGAATCGTCAGCTTCAAAGTGATAGCGATTTGTCGCTTGCCGATTACCACGTTCTGAATGCGCTGACTGACGCGCCCGGCGGGCGCCTCCAAGTCTCTGACCTAGCGGCGCTGATCGGTTGGGAACGGAGCCGCGCATCGCATCAGCTGCGCCGGCTATGTGAGCGCGGACTCGCGGAGCGGGTTCCATCAGGGGACGACGGCAGGGCAACCGACGCGATTCTGACAAAAGCGGGTCGCGAAGCGATCGCCGCGGCAGCTCCCGCTCATGTGGCGTTAGTCCGGCGAATGTTCTTCGACCCGATCCCCGACGAGCTCCTCGCACCGCTCACCGCGGCGTTGGAACACGTCCAGGTCAACATCAACTTCAATAGCTCCTTGCCGCCGGCTCCGTGGTGAGCAGCCGATTCTCCCGCAGAGTGACGTATCACTCACGGTCCACGCGCGGGCCCTACCTAGCTGAGACCAAGTCCGCTTAATCTGCGGCGTATGGCCGTCAACCCATCACACGCCGCCGCTCCAGCCCTTGCGATAAGCATGATTTATCACCTATTGTGATGGGCACGCTGGACCTCAACGCGACTGAAAGGATCCCCAGTGAGTGTCACAACGCGTCAGCACACGCGCAACCTCTTCGCGACGGTCGACGCGATGGACGTTGCGACGGTCGCCTCCCTTTTCGCGGCCGATGGGCGAGTTGTTTTCGGCAACGGCCAACCCTTGGTCGGTATCGAGGAGATCCGCACGGGCATAACCGCGTTCTTTGACACGATCGCAGGCCAGCATCACGAGGTCGTGAACGAATGGAACTTCGGCAACGACACCATCGCCGAGTTGAAAGTCACCTACGACCGCAACGACGGCCAGCAGGTCACCATCCCGTGCGTCACGATTTTCCATACCGACACCGCCGGCAAGATCGACGACTACCGCGTGTACTTCGATGTGGCGCCCGTTTATGCCTGAACGCCGGGGCACGAACGCTGGCCATCGGCCATGAACACCTCGATGCGATCCCGCTATCGCCTTGCAGATAAGGCGGTTTGGCGCGTCGGGTATGGCGCGATGCAGCTGGCAGGAGACGGCGTCTTCGGCCCGCCGCGCGACCGTGACGAGGCCGTCGCCGTCCTACGGGCCGCAGTGGACGCCGGAGTAGATCACATCGACACCGCGCAATATTACGGACCCGGGGTGGTCAACGAATTGATCCGGGACGCGCTACATCCCTACCCCGACGGTTTGGCGTTGGTCAGCAAGGTGGCAGCCCGCCGCGACGATTCCGGCGCAGTCCTGCCCTATGACGACCCCGATCAACTCCGCGCGGGCATCGAAGAGAATCTTGCAACGCTGGGTGTCGGACAACTCACCGCTGTCAACCTGCGCGTGATGGACAACGCCGTACCTGATGCCCGGTTCGTTGATCAGCTCGGCGCCTTGGTGACAGCCCGAGACGAGGGACTCATCGGCGGAATTGGGATCAGCAACGTCAGCCGCGACCACTTGATACGGGCGCTGGAAGTCACCGAAATCGTCTGCGTGCAGAACTTCTTCAACCTCGCGGCTCGTAACAGCATGCCCATCCTTGACGAGTGCAGTGCACGGGAGATCGCGTTTGTGCCGTTCTGTCCCTTGGGTTTTCCCGGCACGCAGCGCGACGCGATCCTGACCAACCCCGTGGTCAACAGCGTTGCCGCTGACCACGACGCGAGCGCTGCTCAG
>JAVRPG010000556.1:0-4206 GCA_032162325.1 Mycobacterium sp.
CTTCGGCGCGGGCTCTGCGGGTGCCGCCGGTGCGGCAGCTGGGGAGCAGGGCACCGCCAAGGCGACCTCGGCCGCCGACGCCGCGATCCAGATGGCCTACGCCAACCAGGTCATCGTCGTCCCCGGCTACGGGCTGGCCGTCGCGCAGGCCCAGCACGCCGTCAAGGACCTCGCCGACCTGCTCGAGGACAAGGGCGTTGCGGTGAAGTACGCGATCCACCCGGTCGCCGGGCGGATGCCCGGGCACATGAACGTGCTGCTGGCCGAGGCCGAGGTCGACTACGACGCCATGAAGGACATGGACGACATCAACGACGAGTTCGGCCGCACCGACGTCACGATCGTCATCGGCGCCAACGACGTCACCAACCCCGCGGCGCGCAACGACCCGTCCAGCCCGATTCACGGGATGCCGATCCTCAACGTCGACCAGTCCAAGTCGGTCATCGTGCTCAAACGCTCGATGAACTCCGGCTTCGCAGGCATCGACAACCCACTGTTCTACGCCGAAGGCACCACCATGCTGTTCGGCGACGCCAAGAAGTCGGTCACCGAGGTCGCCGAGGAACTCAAAGCGCTGTAACTCGCGGCTCGCCGAGCGCACGGTTGCTCTACGCAAGACGCGAGTAGCGGCGTAAACAACCGTGCAGCCGGCGCAGAAAATTAGACCGGGGGATAGGCCGGTGGCGGATACACGCCCCGCAGAATCCAGGCCCACCAGTTGACGCCGTACTCGATCTCGTCGCTCGCGTCATAGTCCGGGTTCGGATCCACGTCATCACCTCTCGCGTAGCGGCTGGTTCTGGCTGAAGTCTAGACCCGCTTCCAAAGCCGCGACAGTCCGAAGACCTAAACTGTCCAACCAGTTGATTGATACCTCGACAGCGTCGGGGCCTACATATAGTGAGTTCGCCATGTCCGAAGCCACCACCAATGGGAAGTCCCGCCGCGAAGAGCTGTTGGCCGTCGCCACCAAGTTGTTCGCCGCGCGGGGGTATCACGGCACCCGGATGGACGACGTGGCCGACGCGGTCGGCCTGAACAAGGCGACGGTGTATCACTACTACGCCAGCAAGTCGCTGATTCTCTACGACATCTACAAGGGCGCCGCGGACTTCACGGTCGACGCGCTGCACGACGATCCGACGGCGTCGGCGCGCGAGACCATCTACCACTTCACGCGGCGGCTGCTGGTCGGCATCGCGGGCAACATCGAGCGCGCGGCGGTGTACTTCCAGGAGGGCCCGTACATCAGCGAGTGGTTCACCGAGGAGCAGGTCGCCTACATCCGCGAGAAGGAAACCCAGGTCTACGAGCACGTGCGCGACGTCATCGACCGCGGCATCGCCAGCGGCGAGTTCTACGACTGCGACTCGCATGTGCTGGCGCTGGGCTACATCGGGATGACGCTGGGCTCCTACCGCTGGCTTCGGCCGCAGGGGCGGCGCACGGCGCAGGAGATCGCCGAGGAGTTCAGCACCGCGCTGCTGCGCGGCCTGATCCGCGACGAAACCGTGCGGGCGGAGTCGCCCCTTGGCATTGACGTAATTCGGTCGACCTAGAACGCGAACCGGTTCACCACGTCGTAGTTCCGCATCGGCGTCGCGTATATCAGCCGATAGACCAGGCGCTGCGGCGTGAATGGAATCGACTCGTAGCCCGCCAGTGCGGAGGCCTGCTCGACGAATTGGAGTCCAAGGCCCCAAGCCTCGACCTCACGGGCGTCGCGGATTCCCCACTTCACGATTCCCTTGGTGAAGATCTTCGAGAGCCACGGCCCGGCGGGCGACAGCGTGTCGAAGAGAAGTTCGCCCTTGCCGAATCGGTCGGTCACGCGGGCAAGCAGCTCCCGGACTTCGCTCTCGGTGACGTACATGAGAAGACCTTCGGCGACGACCAGCGTCGGCCGGCCGGTCGGTACCTGTTCCAGCCATCCGGGATCGGTCACCGACGAGCCGATCATGCGGTACGTGTCGGTCTCGTCGTACAACTTGCGCCTGAGTTCGATGACGCCGGGTTGATCCAGGTCGAACCACTGCACGGTCGGGGGTGGATCGATCCGGAATGCCCGGGTGTCCAGGCCGCAGCCGAGGTGCAGTACGACGGCGTCCGGGTGGCAGCGCACGAAGTCGGCCGTCCAGTCATCGAGTTTCTTGGCGCGCAGCGCCACCAGGAACTGGTTGCCCCAAGGCTGTGCGGCCCGGTGTATTCGTTTGAAGTCGTAGTCGATCCGGTCGACGGCTTCTGCGGCTGCATGATCGCCCAAAATCGGCCGTGGCGAGCGGCTTTCGGATGCCCGCAGGTACAGGGTGACAAGGTTCGTCCACTCCACCGAGCCCCAACCCACGGAGCTGAAGTCAACCTTGGTCGTCGTCATCGCTTTCTCCTCTGTGCGCGGTAGTCGCTCCACCGCTGCATCAACTCGTCGCGGTAATCCTGTGCGGAGAACTCGCAGAAGTCACGGAAGTCTTCGAGCCGCTCGCGTTGTTCCGCGCGCGTCTTGTCCAGCAGCGAGAGCCCGAAGTCCGCAGCGTCGATGCCGAACTTCATCCGTGACAGCTGCGCGCTGAGGACGCTGCTGAACCCGCCAGGCGTAACGCGGTAATGATGTTGACGGGTCGAGCTCGGTAGCCGCTCGATCAGCCCGCCTTCCTGAAGCTGGCGGGCGACGGTGCTGACCGAGGCCTTGCTGACCGACAGCGTCTGCGCCAGCTCGGTCAGCGACTGCTTGGGCGGGTCGCAGATCAGCAGCCAGCCGTAGACGCGTCCCATCGTGCGCGACCCGCCGACCAGCTCCATGAACAACCCGAGCCGGTCGACGAACTCGGCCTCTTCCGGCGACATACAACCTCCGAACGGAACGTTAAGTACAAACTGAACGTACTGCACGACGCGGGCAGTGCCAAGATGGCGGGCAGTGCCAAGATGAAGTTGTGAAATCCACCCTGTTGTCGCGGCGCGATCTCGACTTTCTGCTCTACGAATGGCTGCGCATCGACGAGCTGACAAAGCGGGAGCGGTTCGCCGAGCACTCCCGCGAAACCTTCGATGGCGTCCTTGATCTGTGTGAGCAGCTGGCCACCCGGTATTTCGCGCCGCACAACAAGAAGAGCGATGCGAACGAACCGAGCTTCGACGGAGAAACGGTCACCGTCATCGGTGAGGTCAAGGAGGCATGGAACGCGTTCGCCCAGGCCGACCTGATGGGCATGGCGATGGGCCAGGGTCTCGGCGGCGCGCAGTTGCCTTCCGCCGTCGCGGAAGCGGGCTTCGCCTGGTTCTCGGCTGCCAACGTCAGCACCACGGGCTACCTGATGCTGACGATGGCGAACGCGAACCTGCTGGCCAAGTTCGGCACGGAAGACCAGGTCGACACATTCGTCAAGCCGATGATAAGCGGCCGGTTCTCCGGGACGATGGCCCTGTCGGAGACCCAGGCCGGTTCGTCGCTGGCCGACATCCTCACCCGCGCCGAGCCGCAGGACGATGGCACCTATCGGCTCTTCGGATCCAAGATGTGGATCTCGGGCGCGGAGCACGAGCTGACCGACAACATCGTGAATCTCGTGCTCGCCAAGATCCCCGGCGGACCGCCGGGGACGAAAGGCATCTCGCTGTTCATCGTGCCGAAGTTCCTCGTCAACGCCGACGGCTCCATCGGTGAGCGCAACGACGTGGTGCTGGCCGGGCTGAACCACAAGATGGGCCAGCGCGGGATCACCAACACCGTGCTGAACTTCGGCGAGGGAAAGTTCTCGCCCGCCGCAAAGCCGGGCGCGGTCGGCTATTTGGTTGGCGAACCGCACCGCGGGCTGGCGTACATGTTCACCATGATGAACGAGGCGCGCCTCGGGGTCGGGATGGGCGCCGTGTCGCTGGGCTACACCGGCTACCTCAAGTCGCTGGAGTATGCGCGCGAACGGCCGCAGGGCCGTCCGGTGACGGCCAAGGATCCGTTGAGCCCGCAGATCCCCATCATCGAGCACCCCGACGTCAAGCGAATGCTGTTGGCACAGAAGGCATATGCCGAAGGCGGGATGGCGCTGCTGTTGTACTGCGCGAAGCTCGTCGACCTGCACCACAGTGCCGAGTCCGACGAGGAAGCGGATTCGACCGGGCTGCTGCTGGACATCCTCACACCGGTCGGCAAGAGCTGGCCGTCGCAATGGTGTCTGGAAGCAAACAACCTGGCCATTCAGGTGCACG
>JAVRPG010000557.1:0-5745 GCA_032162325.1 Mycobacterium sp.
CGACCGCGGCGTCATGAGCATCCGCTACCACTTCACCAACATGTCCGAGGACATCCTCGGGCTGTTCACCGCCGCACTTGACGCCCTCGGGATTCCGTGGACTCGGTCGAGCAAGAAAATCGTCTCCATCTACCGCAAAGCCGCCACCGCTCGCCTCGACACGTTCATCGGCCCGAAGGACCGCGCGGTACCGTTGAATGATGTCCACTACACGGCGTAGGAGACCGGCGCTGATCGCGTTGGTCATCGTCGCCGCCGCCGGTTGCCTGGCGCTGGCCTGGTGGCAGTGGACCCGCTTCGAGTCGGCGTCGGGCAGCTTCCAGAACCTCGGCTATGCCCTGCAATGGCCGCTGTTCGCCGGCTTCTGTGTGTACGCCTACTACAAGTTCGTCCGCTACGAAGAAGCCCCGCCAGAGCCTCGCAAGTGCGACACCATCACCGAGATACCCTCCGGGCTATTGCCCGAAAGACCCAAGCCAGCAACGCCTTCCGATAACGACCCCGCCCTGCGCGAGTACAACGCCTACCTCGCCGACCTCGCGAAGGCCGACAACGAAGACAGGACCAACAAGTGACCGCACCCGAAGCCCCGCCACCGACCACGCCCGTCGAAACCATCCGCAAGGCGCTGCTCGGCTATCGCGTCATGGCGTGGACGACGGGCATCTGGCTGATCGCGCTGTGCTACGAGATGGTGCTCAAATACATCGTCCATGTCGACAATCCGCCGAACTGGATCGCGATCGTGCACGGCTGGGTGTACTTCGTCTACCTGATCTTCACCGCCAACCTCGCCGTCAAGGTGCGCTGGCCCATCGGCAAGACCATCGGCGTGCTGCTGGCCGGAACAATCCCGCTGGTCGGCATCATCGTCGAGCACTTCCAGACCCAGGACATCAAGCAGAAGTTCGGCCTCTAGGCCGCGCTCACCGATAGCACGACTTAAAACGTGATACCGCATGCGATATCACGTTTTAGAACACTCGCATGGTCTCGAAACGCTGCAGTCAGTCCGCGAGCTCTCGCAACGCTGGCAGTAGCGCCGCCAACGCCCGGCCGCGATGCGACGCCGCGTCCTTCTCCTCCGGCGTCAACTCCGCGGCCGTCCGCGCAGAGCCGGAAGGCAGGAACACCGGGTCGTAACCGAAGCCGCCGTCACCACGCGGCTTGCGCACGATGCTGCCCGGCCACTGCCCGCGCACCACGGTCTCGCCAGCCGATGACACCAATGCGCACGCCGAGACGAACGCCGCACCCCGCCGCTCGTCGGGAACGTCGCCCATCTGCGCCAGCAACAGCGCAGTGTTCGCGCGATCCTCGCCATGCCGCCCCGACCACCGCGCCGACAGAACCCCAGGCATGCCGTTCAACGCATCGACTTCCAGCCCTGAATCGTCAGCGACGGCCGGCAGACCAGACGCCCTGAACGCGTCACGCGCCTTGGCCAACGCGTTCTCTTCAAACGTCGCGCCGGTCTCCGGCGCCTCGTCGAACGGCGCGACGTCGTCCAACGACAACAGCGTCATCGCCACGCCGGCCCCATCGAGTACCCGTCGCAGCTCGGCCAGCTTCGTGCGGTTGCGGCTGGCCACCAGCAGGTCGGTCAGCTTCCGAACGCCTTCTTCGCCGACTCCCCCGGCTCGGGCAGCACGCCGGGATACGGCAACTCCAACGCCTCACGCTGGATGACAAAAATCTGCTCGCAGGCGCCCATCGCCGCGTCGAGCATCTTGTCCAGCGTCGAGCGCGGGAACGTCGCGCCCTCCCCCGTACCCTGGATCTCGACCAGGGTGCCGGTGTCGGTGGCGACGACGTTCATGTCCACCTCGGCCCGCGAGTCCTCCGAGTACGGCAGATCCACGCGGATGCGTCCGTCGACGACGCCGACGCTTACCGCCGCGATCGCACACGACAACGGCCGCGGATCCGACAGCCGACCGGCCGCCGCCAAGTACGTCACCGCATCGGCCAGCGCCACGTACGCGCCGGTGATCGCCGCCGTGCGGGTGCCGCCGTCGGCCTGCAGCACGTCGCAGTCGATCGCGATGGTGTTCTCCCCCAGCGCCGCCAGGTCGATGCAGGCGCGCAGCGACCGGCCGACCAGCCGGCTGATCTCCTGCGTGCGGCCGCCGACGCGGCCCTTGACCGACTCGCGGTCCGAACGCTCATGGGTGGCTGCGGGCAGCATCGCGTACTCGGCCGTCAGCCAGCCCTGCCCCGAGCCCTTACGCCAGCGCGGCACGCCCTCGGTGACGCTCGCCGTGCACATCACCCTGGTTCCGCCGAATTCCACCAACACCGATCCGGCGGGATGGGAGGTGAAACCGCGGGTGATGCGCACAGGCCTCAGCTCGTCGTCGAGCCGGCCGTCTTCTCGTCTGGACACGCGCCAACCCTAACCGGTGGGTCCGACGGCGGTCAGGAGCGCGCGACGTCGAACGACTCGTTGCACACCACGGCGTGCACAGGCCCGTCGAACTCCGCCTTCGCCTCGCTGATGACATCCTCGCGCGACGTCCACGGTGGAATGTGGGTCAGCAGCAGCTCGCCGACACCCGCCTGCGCCGCGGCCCGCCCGGCCTCGGTGCCCGACAGGTGCAGCCCGGGCGGCCGCGCCGGCGAATGCGTCCACGAGGCTTCGCACAGGAACACGTCGGCGCCGCGGGCCAGGTCGATCAGCGCATCGCAGTAGCCGGTGTCGCCGCTGTACACCAGCGTCGCGCCCGACGGGTCGGTGATCCGCATCCCGTAGGACTCGGTTGGGTGGCACACCAGCTTCGGCATCACCGTGAGTGAGCCGATCTGCACTGCCTGGTTGTCGACCCAATGCCGGATCTCGAAAATGTCCGAGAAGTCGTCGATCTCACCACCCTCGGGTGACGACGCCGCGCCCAACCGGGCCCACGTGTTTGCCGGGCCGTACATCTCGCCCCGCTTCTTGGCCGGCGACGGGTGATAGCGCCGCCAGACGAACAGGCCGGGCAGGTCGAGGCAGTGGTCGGCGTGCAGGTGCGAGAGCAGCACATGCACCGAGTTGGGGTCGGCGTGACGCTGCAGCGCACCAAGCACCCCACCCCCGAAATCGATGACTAACGGCGGGGTGTCCGGGGCAGTAAGCAGGTAGCCCGAAGCTGGCGAATCAGGCCCGACAACACTGCCGGAGCAACCGAGTACGGTGATTCGCACGCTCACCAGCTTGCCATGCCCGCTATCCGTGTGACGAAAACATCGCACGTTGACGAGATAGAAATCATGTTCGGGCGGCAACGTGACGTTGGACAGGCCGAACACCATCCAGAGTGGGACCCAGGAATCGGGCCGCAAGTGTGGTGAACGCCTCAGGGTCACCCGTCGACTCGAACACCCGCCGGGCCTGCGGAGCGTCATGCGGGCGCAGCAAATCGAGTTCCGTCAGCACTCTCAGCAAGTCTTTGGCGGTCTCCTCGGCGCTGGACACCAACGTGACGTGATCGCCCATCGCCAGTTGGATCAGCCCCGACAGCATCGGGTAGTGGGTGCAGCCCAGCACCAACGTGTCGACCTCGGCGCGCTGCAACGGTTCCAGATACCCCTCCGCCAGGCCGAGCACCTGTCGGCCGCTGGTCACGCCGCGCTCGACGAAGTCGACGAACCGCGGGCATGCCACGCCGATCACCTCTGTGTCGCGGGCGGCGGCGAACGCGTCCTGATAGGCGCCCGACGAGATGGTCGCCGTGGTGCCGATGACGCCGATGCGGCCGTTGCGGGTCGCGGCCACCGCACGCCGCACAGCGGGCAGGATCACCTCGATGACGGGCACGGGCGCATACCGCTCCCTGGCGTCGCGAAGGCACGCCGACGACGCGGTGTTGCACGCGATCACCAGAGCCTTGACGCCGCGCGAGACGAGGTCGTCGCCGATCGCCAGGGCGTGCGCACGGATCTCGGGGATGGTCAGCGGCCCGTACGGACCGTTGGCGGTGTCGCCGACGTAGATGACGTCCTCGTCGGGCAGCTGGTCGATGATCGCCCGCGCGACCGTGAGTCCGCCGACGCCGGAATCGAAGATCCCGACGGGCGCCAAGGAAGAGTTCACGACGTCAGATATGGGTTCGTCGCTTTGCGTTTACGTAGCTCTCGCCCCTTGCGTTCGGGCCCGGACAGCAAGTAGGCGGCGAACACACCGGCGATCGCGCCGCAGAGGTGCCCCTGCCAGGACACGCCGAGCGTCCCGGGCAACACGCCGAGCAAGACACTGCCGTAGACGAACAGCACGATCACGCCGACCACGATCTGCCACACATTGCGGGTGAAGAAGCCGAACACGATCAGGAAGGTCAGCCAGCCCATGATCAGGCCCGAGGCGCCGATGTGGTTGGTCTCGACGTGAACCCCGCCGTAGGTCGGCGCCCCCACGTTGCCGATCAGCCACGTGCCGAGGCCGCCGAGAATCCAGATGATCGCGGTGGCGAAGATGAACCGCGACAGGCCGGCCAGTGTCATCAGGAAGCCGAGGATGAGCGCCGGAACGGTGTTGGCCATCAGGTGCTGCCAATTCGCGTGCAACAACGGTGCGAAGACGATCCCCATCAGGCCGTCGGTCTCCAGCGGCCGGATGCCGTTGTTGTCGAGGCGGTGGCTGGACAGCGAGTCGAACAGCTCGATGACCCACAGCAGCACGACGAACGACAGGATCGTGACCCCACCGACCACCCACCCCGGCCGCTTCTTCTGCTGCGGCGAAGGTGTCGTCGGGTATCCCGGGCCTGTCATCAAATCTCCTTTCGGCTAAGAAAATTGTATTTCAATCCGGAGAGGAAGCGGATCCCGGCGGATGCGCAGGTGCCAAGCTGGGGGGATGTCGGTGCCGATGGCTACTTTGCGGCTATGCCCCGGTTTCGACTGCTGAGCAGGAGGAGGGGTATCGGCGCACTGCCGGGACGCCGCGACAAGACCAAACGATCGATCGCGAAACTGAAAGCTCGCGAGAGGGATCGGCGCAAGGACTGGGTCGAGAAAACCACCACCGACCTGGCACGGCGATTCGACGTGATCAGAGTCGAGGACCTCGACGTACGAGCAATGACCCGGTCTGCGCGCGGCACCATCGAGCAACCCGGCGCGGGAATGGCCCAGAAACGGGGAATCAACCGGGCGATCAGCCGAAGTGGCTGGGGCCAGCTCGTCGCACGCTTGCAGCACAAGGCTTCCGGCCAGGTCGAGCAGGTCCCGGCTGCCTACACGTCGCAACGATGCTCGGCATGCGGGCACGTCGCACCCGGAAACCGCAAGAGCCAAGCGGTCTTCGAGTGCGAATCCTGCACGCCGGTCGGTGCAACGCCGACGTCAACGCTGCACGCAACATCGCCGCCGGACGGGCGGTGACCGCACGGGGAGACCTCGCCAGTAGGCAGTCTGCGAACCGTGAACCTCACCTCGCTACTCCTGCCGCGTAAGTCGATGGGATGGGGAGTGAAATCCCCGGACATGAGTCCGGGGAGGACGTCAAGATATAGTCCGGCCATGCCAGTACCCGCTCCCAGCGCGGACGCCCGTGCAGTGGTCACCGGTGCGTCGCAGAACATCGGCGAAGCGCTGGCCGTCGAGCTCGCCGCCCGCGGGCACCACCTGATCATCACCGCCCGCCGCGAGGACGTGCTGAGAGCGCTGGCGGGCCGGCTCACCGAGCAGTATGGCGTGACGGTCGAGGTGCGTCCCGTTGATCTCGCCGACCCGGCCGAGCGCGCCAAGCTGTGCGACGAGCTT
>JAVRPG010000558.1:0-3475 GCA_032162325.1 Mycobacterium sp.
TCGACGACACCTCCGACGGCAGGATCAGGTAGTACGCGGGCAGCGAGTAGTCGAAGTGCGGGCAGTCCACCTCGCTGACCTCGGCGCCGAGCGCGGTGAGCTGCTCGACGGCGGCGTTGAACGACGCGAGCACCCCGGTCTGGTAGCCATCGCCGCGTAACTGCTTGACCACGCCGATCCGCACGCCCTTGAGGTCGCCGGAGGCGCCCGCCCGGGCCGCGGCGACCACGTCGGGCACCTCGGCCTCGACCGAGGTGGAGTCCTTCGGATCGTGCCCGGCGATCACCTGGTGCAGCAGCGCGGTGTCGAGCACGGTGCGTGCGCACGGTCCGCCCTGGTCCAGCGACGACGCGCACGCGATCAGCCCGTACCGCGACACCGTGCCGTAGGTGGGCTTCACGCCCACGGTCGCCGTCAACGCGGCGGGCTGGCGAATCGAACCGCCGGTGTCCGACCCGATGGCCAGCGGTGCCTGGAACGCGGCGAGAGCCGCCGCGCTGCCGCCACCCGATCCACCCGGCACCCGGTCGACGTCCCACGGGTTGCGGGTCGGGCCGTACGCGGAGTTCTCGGTGGAAGAACCCATCGCGAACTCGTCCATGTTCGTCTTGCCCAGGATCGGGATGCCGGCCGCGCGCAGCCGCGCGGTGACGGTGGCGTCGTACGGCGACGTCCACCCCTCGAGGATCCTCGATCCGCAGGTCGTCGGCATGTCCGTGGTGGTGAACACGTCCTTGAGCGCCAGCGGCACACCGGCCAGCGGCGACGGCAGCGACTCGCCCGCGGCAACGGCTGCGTCCACCCTGGCGGCCTCGGCCAGCGCCTGCTCCTCGGCCACGTGCAGAAACGCGTGGTACTTGTCGTCGGTCTCGGCGATCTGATCCAGGCACGCCCGCGTGACCTCGGTGGACGACACCTCCTTGGCGGCGATCTTGGCCCCCAGGGTGGCCGCGTCGAGCCGGATCACGTCGGCACTCATTCGGCCTCCAGAATCCGAGGAACGGCGAACCGGCCGTCGACTGCTTTGGGCGCCTCTGCCAGCGCCTCCTCCTGGGTCAGGCACGGCTCGACGGCGTCGGGGCGGGACACGTTAACGTCCTTGAGCGGGTTGCCGGTGGGTTCGACGCCGGTGACGTCGACGGCCTGGATCTGGCTGACGTGGCCGAGGATGGCGTCCAGCTGGCCGGCATAGCTGTTGAGCTCGTCGTCGGTCAGCGCCAGGCGCGCGAGGCGCGCCAGGTGGGCTACCTCGTCTCGGGTGATCTGCGACACGAGTCGCAAGCCTAGTCACCGCATGATGGAGGGCCATCCCTGCCGTCTGCTCTTCGCGCAAGCGCTCATCGCCCGGAATGCTGAGCCGCTGGCGCTGTGCAACAGTGTTGCGCGTGCCTTCGTATCTGCTGCGGGTCCAGCTGGAGGATCGACCGGGCAGCCTCGGCTCGCTGGCCGTGGCGCTCGGGTCGGTAGGCGCCGACATCTTGTCCCTCGATGTGGTGGAGCGGGGGTCGGGCTATGCGGTCGACGATCTCGTGGTCGAGCTGCCGTCGGGCGCCATGCCCGACATGCTGATCACGGCGGCCGAAAAGCTCAAAGGCGTCTACGTCGATGCCATCCGCCCGCACACCGGGCTGCTCGAGGCACACCGCGAGCTGGAACTCATCGATCATGTCGCCGTGGCCGACGGGAGGGCCAAGAGACTGCAGGTGCTCGCCGACGAGGCGCCGCGAGTGCTGCGCGTTGGATGGTGCACGGTCGTGCGGTTGACCGAATCCGGCCCGGACCGAATCGTCGGCAGCCCCGGAGCGCCCGAAACCCAGGCGGCGCAAACGCCGTGGTTGCCCCTCGACCACGCCGAGGTCCTCGATGACACCGCGGACTGGGTGCCGCAGGTATGGCGCGACATGGACACCACGTTGGCGGCCGCGCCGCTCGGTGACCATCGCACAGCCATCGTGTTGGGTCGCCCGGGCGGGCCGGAGTTCCGGCCGTCGGAGGTGGCGCGGCTGGGCTATCTGGCCGGCATCATCGCCACGATCCTGCGCTGAGCGACGCCGAGATCGACGAAATGGCGTGTTCCACTCGCACTTTCGCTGCGAAACGTCGGTTTCGGCGTTAGATCAGACGCCGTCGGGCCCGCTGTCCAGCAGCCGGCGGAAGCCGTCCTCGTCGAGAATCGGCACACCGAGTTCGACGGCCTTGTCGTACTTCGAGCCGGGTGAATCTCCCGCCACCACGTACGCGGTCTTCTTCGACACCGAACTCGCGGCCTTGCCGCCGCGCGCGACGATGGCCTCCTTCGCGTCGTCGCGGGAGAAGCCGGGCAGCGAGCCGGTGACGACAATCGAAAGGCCCTCGAGCGTGCGCTCGACACTGCTGTCGCGTTCGTCGGCCATCCGCACCCCGGCCGCGCGCCATTTGTCGATGATCGCGCGGTGCCAATCGACGGTGAACCACTCGACGACCGCGTCGGCGATGGTCGGGCCGACGCCCTCGACGGCGGCGAGTTCTTCCTCGGAGGCCGCCATGATCGCGTCCAGGCTGCCGTACTCGGTGGCCAGCGCGCGGGCGGCCGTCGGCCCCACGTGGCGGATCGACAGCGCAACGAGCACCCGCCACAGCGGTTGCGCCTTCGCCTTGCCCAGATTGGCCAGCAGGCGCTTGCCGTTCGCCGAAAGCTCACCGCCCTTGACCGTGAACAGGTCGGTGCGCAGCAGGTTGACTTCGGCGATGGTGAACAGGTCGCCCTCGTCGGTGATGACGCCGGCCTGCAAGAGCGCGACCGCCGCTTCGTAGCCCAGGCCCTCGATGTCGAATGCGCCGCGCCCTGCGACGTGAAAAACCCGCTCCCGTAACTGCGCCGGACACGACCGCGTGTTGGGGCAGCGGATGTCGGCGTCGGCCTCCTTGGCCGGGGCGAGCTTGGTGCCGCACTCGGGACACGTTGTGGGCATTTCGAATTCGCGTTCGGAGCCGTCCCGCAGATCCACCACGGGACCGAGTACTTCGGGAATCACGTCGCCGGCCTTACGGATAACCACGGTGTCGCCGATCAGCACACCCTTGCGCTTGACCTCCGACGCGTTATGCAGCGTCGCCTGGCTGACGGTGGAGCCCGCGACCTTGACCGGCTCCATGAAGGCGAACGGTGTCACCCTGCCGGTGCGCCCGACGTTGACTTTGATGTCGAGCAGCTTGGTGGTGGCCTCCTCGGGCGGGTACTTGTAGGCGATCGCCCAGCGCGGCGCCCGAGATGTCGAACCGAGGCGCCGCTGCAGCGCCACTTCGTCGACTTTGACGACCACGCCGTCGATTTCGTGCTCGACGTCGTGTCGGTGTTCGCCCCAGTACGCGATGCGTTCGGTCACCGCGTCCATGCCCTTCACCTGGGCGGTGTGTTCGGACACCGGCAGACCCCACGCCTTGAGGGCGCGGTAGGCGTCGTGCAGCGTCTTGGGGCTGAAGCCTTCGGCGTGGC
>JAVRPG010000559.1:0-2661 GCA_032162325.1 Mycobacterium sp.
GGTAGACGTGGCTTTCGACGGTGCGGACTGAGAGGGTCAGTCGCTCGGCAACTGCGCGGTTGGACAATCCCTCACCGATCATCATCACGATCTCTGCTTCGCGGTCGGTCAGCGGCAAGGGCTCGGCGGCCTGACGAAGCGCCGGGGTACTGGCGCCGCCGCATTGTTCGGCCAGGGCAACGGCTCGTGTCGAGCATCCCAATGCCGATCCCCGCTTATCTTTGCGACGGTACGCGAGGGCAGCATGGGCGGCCGAATCGACGGCGGCAACGAGATCTCCCATGCGCTCGAATTCCTCTGACACCGACGATAATTCAGCGGCATCGCCGTTGCGCAGTGCCTCGGCGAACCGCGCCGCAAGGTCGACACGTGGCCCCTCGACGATCGATTCGAGCTCGCGCAACCTGGGCGCGCCGGTGCGATCACCGAACTGGGTGGCCGTCTGTAGACAGACCACCTCCGCCGCGAATCGCCCTGTAGCTCTGGCCCTTTCGGCTGCCGACAGCAAAAGCGTGATCGCCTCGCTCACGGCGCCCTGGCCAGCGGCCACCCACGCCCGGGCCAGGCTCAGCTCGTAGTCCAGAGACCGAAATTGGCGTCGCACCTTGTCTAGCGCGGCAAGCGCGGCGGTTGCTTCGCCACTCAAACCACGCATCGCGAGCGCGGTCGTCCGCGGAACGTTATAGCGGTAGCCCCAGCCGATAGGATGCGACGCGGACAACTCTTCGGCTGCCTGTTCCAGCAGCATGCATGCGCTGTGCAGATCGCCGGCACCAAGTGCGGCCCGACCAGCCACGGCGGCACCGAGTAATTGAGCCGCCCCGGGGAGATTGGCTGCCTCCTGCCGCGTGCGCTCGGCCACATCAAGCGCGTCCGAAACCTGGCCAGACAGCAGCAGTGCACTGACTTCCGCGTCGGCGATGTTGAACCTCATGTGCGGAGCGTCGAGAGAGCGAGTCGCGACGATGTGTCCCGCGTCCGCGACGGCCACGGCTTCGGTGGTGCGACCCGCATCCGCGGATATCTGGGCGAGTGCCCAGGCTATCTCGGCGCCAACGACGGGCAGGTCATCGAGTGCAAGGTTTTTCGAAGCCTGCACCGCCGCATCCGGCTGGTCCATCGCAAACCAATACACCGTGAGGAAGGCGTCGATATAGGTGCGAGCCTGCGGCGGCGTGATGCGCGACGCCTCGTCTATGAGTTCCTTCGCGCGCGTAGGCTCCCCGAGCGCCCACAGCGTGTTGCTGGACCGCAGGAACGCCAATCTGGCGTGGTCGCGTGCGGTCAACTGGCTCGCAGGAATTTCGGCGAGCACCGCCTCCGCCTCCTCGCCGCGGCCTAGCCACGACAACGCATGCGCGCGAACGAAGTTCGGTTCCGGTCCCGCTCCGGCGTGGATTGCCGCCTCCGCTAGTCGATCGGCAAGGGGCAGGTCCGCCAGCCAGACGGCGCCGTGCGCTGCGCTAACGAGCAGGTCGCCGTCGGGTGTGAGGTCGGAGTCGAGACTCAGCGTCGCGCGGCGCACGACGACTCTGATGTCGTCGCGGTCACTCGATGCTGCGAGTTCGGTGGCGACCAGTCCGCGCAGCCGTCGTAGCCGAGTGCGTGCCGCGCGCTTGCGGCGTACTTGTCCGTAGAGCGGATGCGCCACCCGCACCTCGATACCTCCGCCGGCGGGCTCGAGCGTGATGAGGCCACGGGTGTCGGCCTCCTCGACCGCGGCCGCGTTGGTGATCCGCGTCAGGGTCGCGAGTTCGATCGGCTCCCCGACAGCCAGCACGTCGATGACATCGCTGACCGGCGCGGGCAGGGTCCCGATGCGCGATTCGATCAGCTCGACCAGGCCGGGCGGCATGATCGGATCACCAATCCACCGCCAGTGTCCCTGCTCTTGCACAATTCGGCCGTCGGCGACCTCCTGCTCGATGATGTTCCGCAGATACAGAACATTGCCGCCAGTTAGCTTCCACAGCCGCTGACTGGCATCCGAATCCACCGATCCCTCTAAGGTCGCCGACAGCAGCGTGGTGGTCTCGTCAAGCGACAGTTGTTGTAGGTCGAGTCGGACGAACTGGCCAACCTGCCATATGTCCTGTATCGCGGCGGGAATCGGCGCACCGTTGCGGACGGTAAGTATCACTCTTGCCGCGGCCCGTTGCACGATCTGATGCACGACGAAAGTCGACAGATCATCGAGGAGGTGTACGTCATCGACACCCACGACCACCTTGGCCCCCGAAGATGCGGCAGTCAGCGACTCGATCACCCCCCGCAGCAACTGAACGGTGTCGGTGACACCCGACGGCGCCCATGCAGTGAAAGCACCAAGCGGGATTGCCCGCGCCGAGGATGTGCCGACCGTCCAGCGGGTTTCGCACCCCTCCGACGCGGCAGCCGACAATGCCTCGCGGGCGATCCGACTCTTCCCCACACCCGCCGCTCCGCAAATAAGGATGCCGGAGGCATCCGAAGCCGAGATGGCGGCCTCGATCGTTCGCATCTCCTCCGAACGGCCAATTAACGGCCACGACAACCGCATCGCAAGAGCGTAAGCCCTGCCCTGGATGCGCGTACCGCTTAAAGGTCGCCGAGCACCGCAAGGGCGTCTGTGGGCGCGACCTGCATGCCGCAGCGATCCTTGAAGGCACCCAGCGGCGCTTG
>JAVRPG010000560.1:0-4506 GCA_032162325.1 Mycobacterium sp.
TCATGCTCGATTGCGCGCGCGGTCGACGTGATCGGTCAGCGGTGGACGCCGCTGATCGTTCGGGATCTCTTCGCGGGTATGACAAAGTTCGAGGACATCCGTCGCGACCTCGGCATCGCGTCGAACATCCTGGCCGCCCGGCTGGACGATCTCGAGCGCAACGGCATCGTCGAACGACGCCAGTACCAGAGCACGCCGGCGCGCTACGAATATGTGCTCACCGAAAAGGGCAGGGATCTCTATCCCGTGGTTGCGACGATGCTCGCGTGGGGCGACAAGTGGTTGTCCGCACCCGATGGTCCACCGGCGCTTACGGTGCACACCGACTGCGGCCATGTCACGACCGCGAAGACGGTGTGTGCCGAATGTGGCGGAGACCTCAACGCCGACAACGCTATTGCGGCTCCGGGGCCCGGCGCCAAGCCAGGGCCCGGCACCGCACTCATCGGCGACTACATCGTCAGTTGGCCAGCATCGCCCTGATACACAGCGTGACGTAGGTGCTCCTCATCAACACTGACAGAAGGGCAGGAACTGCGTGACCCAACCAGATACCCCCGATGTGACGACGTCACCCCTCGCCGAAGCCATCAAGGCCGTGGTCCGCCGCAACACCGAACAAGTCCAGGGCCAAGGCGATTTCGCCCTATTCGAGGAACTGTTCGCAGACGACTTCGTCGACCACACCCCCCAGCCCGGCACCACGCCCGACAAGGCCGGCGTTCTCTTCCTCTACAAGCGACTGCGCGACGCGTTTCCCGACTTCCGGCCCGAGATCCATTGGCAAACCGTCGAAGGCGACATCGTGACCACCTACAAGACCTACCACGGCACCCACCACGGCGACTTTCTCGGCGTCGCCCCCACCGGCAAGACCATCCAATTCGAAACGGTCGACGCCATGCGAGTCCGCGACGGAAAGATCACCGACCACTGGGGGGTAGCGAACCTGTACTCCGTCCTGCAACAACTCGGGCAGCTACCTACCTGACCCGAATAGCGGGTCAGGATGGGGTTTCGATCGTCGAGTGGTGCCGTTCACCCTCGGGTGTCATGCCGCCGAGATCGACGTCTTGGTGCGAGTTACTCGAACTTTCGCGCCGATACGTCCGTTTGGGCGTTACGCGAGTGTCGCCCTGATGCACACCGTGACGTACGGCAGGGCCAGGCCGTTCGAGTTGGCCAACGCGGGATGGGTGGCCAGCAGGTCGCGTACCCGATCAAGCGTGCGGGTGCGCACCTTCTCCGGAGAGGTGATGCAGTAACTGCGCGACGCGACGAGGTCGATGAGCGCTTGCGGGGTCAGGTAACTCGTCCACTCGACCTGCTGCCGCTCCACACCGGTGAACGGCTCTGGCAGCGTCACCTTGTGGTCGAACGGGTCATCCTCGTGGCCGACGACGCGGCCCAGATCCTTGACCCAGCCCAGCCGTTCGTCGCGGGTGTTCCACACCAGGCCGAGCCGGCCGCCCGGCCGCAGCACGCGCGCCACCTCCTTGGCGGCGAGCTCGGGGTCGAACCAGTGCCACGCCTGTGCCACCAGCACCGCGTCGACGCTGTTGTCGGGCAGCGGGATCTCTTCGGCGGTGCCCAGTAGCGCAGGCGTGTCGGGCAGCGAGTTGCTCAGCAGCTCCAGCATTTCCGGGATCGGATCGACGGCGACAACACCGAGCCCGCGTTCGACGAGCCGGGTGGTCAGCTTGCCCGTGCCCGCGCCGAGGTCGAGCACGTCGGCGGCATCCGGCGGCAGCAGCCAGTCGATCGCTTCGGGGGGATAGGACGGTCGGCCCCGCTCGTACGCCGCGGCTTCCGCGCCGAACGACAGTGAACGTTGCTGCCTAGAATGGGTCACCTTTCGGCCAACTCCAATGTCTCTCGGATCAACTTGCCGACCGCCTCCGTCTCGAGCAGGAACCCGTCGTGACCGTAGATCGAGTCAACCACCTTGAGCTCGGTACAGCCCGGCAGCAGCTCGGCCAGCTCCTCTTGCAACCGCAGCGGATACAACCGGTCCGAGGTGATGCCGCCGACGACCGTCGGGACCCGGCAGCCGCTAAGCGCCGCCTCCACGCCGCCACGCCCGCGGCCCACGTCGTGGCTCGAAAGCGCCTCGGTCAGTGCCACATACGTGCCGGCGTCAAACCGGGCCAGCAGCTTGCGGCCCTGATACTCGAGATAGCTCTGCACCGAGTAGCGCCCACCCGTACCCGGGTCCTCGTCGCCTTGGGGATCGTTGGCGAACCGGGTGTCCAGTTCGGCCTCGCCCCGATACGTCAGATGCGCGAAGCGCCGCGCGATCTCCATGCCGAGGTCCGGCGAACGACCGGTGCCGTAGTAGTCACCGTTCTGCCAGTCCGGGTCGGACTTGATCGCCGCGACCTGCGTGCTCTGGGTGCCGATCTGATCGGCGGTGGCGCGTGCCCCGACCGCCAGCACCAGCGCCGAACGCACCGCGTCGGGATGGCTGACGATCCACTCCAGCGCCCTGGCGCCGCCCATCGAGCCGCCGACCACCGCGGCGACCTCCGTGATGCCCAGCGTGGCGAGCGCGGCAACGTCTGCCTCGACCTGGTCACGCACGGACACCAGGGGAAACCTTGAGCCCCAGGGCTTTCCATCCGGCGCAAGCGAACTCGGACCCGTCGACCCACGAAATCCACCCAGCACGTTAGTGGCGATCGCACACCAGTGGTCGGTGTCGATCGGCGCGCCGGGTCCGGCTACGCCTTCCCACCAGCCCTGTGTCTCGTCACCCGGGCCTTCAGCGCCGGTGACATGCGAGTCGCCGGTCAGGGCGTGCAGCACGACGACCACGTTGTCACGGTTGGGCGACAGTTCGCCCCAGCGCTGCACGGCGATGGACACGTCCTCGATGACCGTGCCGTTCTCCAGGGTCAGCGGCCCGATATCGACCACGCCGACCTCACCTTCGGCGGGCAGGCTCACTGTTTTCACGTCGAAAATCGTCATCAGAACGCCGCCGCGGTGTTCGGGTCCGTCGCCGCAGACGCGCTGAACGGCTTGGCGGCGGCGAACCCCTGCTCCAGGTCGGCCAGGATGTCGTCGATGCCCTCGATGCCGACCGCGAGCCGCACCAGCCCTGGCGTCACACCGGTGGCCAGCTGCTCATCGGGGGTGAGCTGGGCATGCGTCGTCGACGCCGGATGGATCACGAGCGACCGCACGTCGCCGATGTTGGCGACATGACTGTGCAGCGTGAGCGCGTTGACGAACGCTTTCCCTGCGTCGATGCCTCCGGCCAGCTCGAACGCCAGCACCGCACCGGTTCCCTTGGGAGCCAGCTTCTTTCCCAGCTCGTACCACGGCGAAGTGGGCAGCCCGGCGTAGTTCACCGAGACCACGTCGGGATGCCCGGCCAGGTATCCGGCCACCTTCTGCGCGTTGGCCACATGACGCTCAACGCGCAGGCTCAGCGTCTCTAATCCCTGTG
This sequence comes from Mycobacterium sp., assembly GCA_032162325.1. Classification (GTDB taxonomy): domain Bacteria; phylum Actinomycetota; class Actinomycetes; order Mycobacteriales; family Mycobacteriaceae; genus Mycobacterium. The sequence continues at coordinate 3,452 of JAVRPG010000560.1, forward strand.
CCACCAGAAACGCGTTGAACGGAGAGGCGGCCGAGCCGAGATCGCGCAGCAGCTGCACCCGGGCCTTGAGCGCGAAGGCCGGCGGGCCGAGCTCGGCGAACACCACGCCGTGGTAGCTCGGGTCGGGTGTGGTGAAGCCCGGGAACTTGCCGTTCGTCCAGTCGAAGGTGCCGCCGTCGACGATCACTCCGGCGATCGCCGCGCCGTGACCGCCGAGGTACTTGGTGGCCGAGTGCACGACGATGTCGGCGCCATGGCTGAGCGGCTGGATCAGATAGGGCGTCGCGACGGTGTTGTCGACGATCAGCGGAACGCCGGCCTCGTGCGCGACGGCCGCGACGTTCGGGATATCGAGGATGTCGTTCTGCGGATTGGAGATGGTCTCGGCGAAGAACGCCTTGGTGTTCGGGCGGACGGCGGCGCGCCACGACTCCAGGTCGTCGGGGTCTTCCACGAAGCTGACCTCGATGCCGATCTTGGGCAGCGTGTAGTGGAACAGGTTGTAGGTGCCGCCGTACAGCCGTGGACTCGACACGATGTGGTCGCCGGCGTTGGCGAGGTTGAGGATCGCGAAGTGCTCGGCGGCCTGACCGGACGCCAGGAACAGTGCCGCGACGCCGCCTTCGAGCGCCGCGATGCGTTGCTCGACGACGTCCTGGGTCGGGTTCATGATCCGGGTGTAGATGTTGCCGGGCTCGGCAAGGCCGAACAGCGCGGCGGCGTGCTCGGTGCTGTTGAAGGTGTAGGACGTGGTCTGGTAGATCGGCAGCGCCCGCGCGTTGGTGGCGATGTCCGGCGTCTGGCCGGCATGGACCTGCTTGGTCTCGAACGACCAGCGGGCGGAGCGAGGCTCGTCCGAGCGACCATTGGGCTGGGTGGGGTCGTCGAGGGTGTTGTCGCTGCTCATGGCTAGTTCTCCTGGTGTGATGGGGCCGGCTGGGCTCGGGTCGACGCACTCAGTAACAACTGCGCACGCCGGACCTCCACCTGTCTTCTCTGGGGGCCCGTCACAACGGACCCGCGCTTGCCGGTAGCCGCTTGTGGCTACTCAACCT
>JAVRPG010000561.1:0-3507 GCA_032162325.1 Mycobacterium sp.
CGATCATGCGCTGGCCGGCTTGCCGCATGCGTCCGGCGTCGATGAGGCGTTGCACCCGTTCGACGTTGGATTTCGACCACGCGCTGCGCGGCTTTCGCGGGCTGAAACGCTGAATGCGCGAAACGTCGTCGTAGCCGCGCGCAAGGCTGTCGATCCACCCGAAGCACAGCGCGATCTCCACCGCCTCGCCGTACGACATACCTGGTTCTGGTGCGTTTTTGTTCAGCAGCCGCAGCCAGATCTCGCTCGCCTCGTCGTGATTGCGCTCCAGCCACTGTTCCCACTGCTGCGGGGTGCGCGCGTCGAGCACCTGCCGCTCGGTCATCCGCGATGAAGCGCCGCCTTGAGCGCCGCTAGACCACGGTTGGTGGCTTCGGCCGCGGCGGGTACCACCGGCGCGAAGCTGACGAAGCCATGAACAAGCGTCGGCGCGTTGTACAGCTCCACGGGAACGCCTGCGGCGGATAGCAATTCGGCGTAGCGGGCACCATCGTCACGAATCGGGTCGTATTCGGCGGTGCCGATGAACGCCGGGGCCAACCCGGACAGGTCGGCGGTGTTGGCCGGCGCCAGAGTGGGCGGCAGTTTGGCAGGCTCGCTCATGTCGATCTTGGGCGGCAGATACCACTGCATAAACGCCGCCACGACGTCGTGGTCCAGGAACGGCGAGTCGGCGTTTTCGATCATCGACGGCAGCGTCAGGTCGGCGGTCGTCGGCGGGTACCAGAGCAGTTGGAACACCAGCGGAGGCCCGCCGTTGTCGCGGGCCAGCTGCGCCATCACCGCCGAGATGTTGCCGCCAGCCGAGTCGCCTGCGACCGCGATACGCGTGGGATCGCCGCCCAGCTCGGAAGCGTGCTCGCCGACCCACCGCAGCGCCGCCCACGAGTCGTCGATGCCCTGGGGGTAGGGATGCTCGGGCGCCAACCGGTAGTCCACCGACACCACGATGGCCTCGGCCACGACGGCGTGGGCGCGGGCCACCGGGTCGTGGGTATCCAGGTCGCCGATCGCCCAGCCGCCTCCGTGGTAGTACACCACGACCGGCAGGTTGTCGTGCTGCTCAATGGGCGGCCAGTAGATGCGAACCGGGACATCGGTGATGTCCCCGTAGCCGATCGTGCGCTCCTCGATTCGCATCTCGGGCAACAGCTCTGGCGGCGCTTTGAGCTGCCTGACCTTCTCGCGGGCCAGCTCGACGCCGTCGTCGACGGTGAACGTTACCGGGAATGCGTCCAGCAGCGTCTGCAAAGTGGGATCGATGCCCGGCCGCGCGGTCGTGGGTTCAGCCATAGCCTCACCGTAGTCAATCGCCGGCGGGCTCAATTCGAGCATTGAGATCCTCGGCGAGGCGATCAAGAAGATTTCGACCCGGGCCTTCGGTGAGATTGCGAATGCCCGGACCGTTGAGCGGATAGTCCCCAGGCCCCGACGGTGCACGATCACCCCACAGGACGAACACCTCACGACGAATCGTTGGCTGATGGAGCTCCGCCTGGCGGGAGTGCCAAAGAATGCCCGCCACCTTGGCACCGCCGATCCGATGCTTGTGCAGCCAGCGAGCCCATTGCCGCGTGCAGCGGTAGTGCTCTGCGGTCGTGGTGATCAGCTGCGCCCGCGTCATGCCGAGCTTCGATAACGCCTCGTCTCGCAGGTCGGCCACGACGAGGTCGCAAGGTAGTCGCACGAATGCGAGGCCCCACCTTCTGAAGAACGCCTCGTAAATGATCCTGTCCGCGACGGCGTGGTGGACGTCATGGAGGACGGTCTCAAGCAGAACGGCGACGTCGTCCGTGCCGCCGTGCATCGACGGGACGGCTTGACCGTCCGCAGTGATGAGGGGTGCGAAACGAGTGTCCCCGAAGCCGGGGTTGAAGCTGTCGTAGCCGCGCTTGAACTCGAAGGCGCGACATACGACGGCGCCCTCTGGGAGCCCCGCGGATTGAAAGTCGCCGACCGATCGGCCGGCCGGCGGGTTTGGTACCGGGCAGTTGGCCGGATCGGGACAGTCCGCCGCCGTCATCCGGATGAGAACTATGCGGCGTTCGACGCGAAGCGGGAGGCTGCTTGTGCCGCCCGCGCAGGATCCGCCGCGAGGACTTCTGCCGGCACCCCTCCGCCCAGCCACGGGCTCGCCGATGTAAACCACGACCACGTTGCCCACTCGCCCAGGTGAGCCGGCGCAAGGGCCTCGAGAACGTCCGCGACTGCCTTTCGGGGCCTGCCCTCGTCATCGAGTTGGAACGCGGGAACAAGAGTGCTGTTGTCGTGCGTGACTGTGAACAACTCATTGGCTTTGCGTCGCCGTGACAGCCAGGTGTGTGTCGTCGACGGTTTCTCGTCGCCGCGCAGTTCACGCATCGCTTCGGTCGTATAGGCCCCCGTCGCAAGCAGGTGTTCGCGCTGGCGGGCCAGCCGTCTGGCCTGAGCGACAGCCTCCGCTGGAATCGGATCGACCTCGGCAATCATCATCGCGCGGACCAGGTTTGGGCGGTTTGCCGCGGCTTCGTCGGCTTGGATCTCGGCAACGGCAGTCAGCATGTGTTCGAGTCGATTGATTGCGGCCGCACGACGTGGATCTGGCGGTTCCTTCTCGTCGGCCGATGGTTCCCCTGAGAGGTTCGCGACCGCGACGACGTCGCGCGCATTGAGGATCACCAACTCCTCGCCGCCGATGGTTATCGTTTGACCCCCGTATTTCGAGTACACGATGGTGTCGCCGACGCGAATGTCGGCGACCGGCGTCGACCGGTCCGGTGCGACGCGGCCACTGCGAGCCCTGGCCATGGCAACCTCCTCGTATGAGACAAGTGTAGCGGCAGCGGCGGGATATTTCATTCGCTACATGGCGATGCCTAGCGTCCCTTCACGCCGTGGTCAGGCGTTGGTAGACCTCCCAGGAAGCCCGCTCGACCCAGTTTGTCAGGAGCTTGCCGTCCTCGCGCACGGCCCAGACCGCAGTGCCGGTCATCGCGATGTCCCGTTGGTCGGGTTGCGTGCCGAGGAAACCGTTGTTCTTTCCGGTCAGCCAGCGGGAGGCCACACGGCTGCCGTCGGCGTTCTGAAACGACTCGATGACCTCCAGGTGCAGGTCGTTGACCTTCGCCAGTAAGCCGGCTACCCAGCGCTTGAAGTTCTCGCGGCCTGTGATGGTCTCACCACCGGTGACGACGATGAAGTCGTCGACGACAAATCGATCGACGGCCGCTGCGTCATGGGCATTCCACACCTGGTCCCAGAAGGCGTGCACGATATCGACGGAGTTCGATGTACTCATAACGCGTGCAACGCTTTACGCAGCGCCGAGAGTCCGCGATCCATCGCATCGGTCGCCGCAGGCACCACACCCGCATAGCCGAGATAGCCATGGATCAGCGTCTCGGCGTTGTGCGGTTCCGCGGGCACACCGGCCGCGGCAAGCAGTTCGGCGTAGCGGGCGCCGTCGTCGCGCAGGGGGTCGTGGCCCGCAACTGCGATATATGCCGGGGGCAGTCCCGCCAGATTCTT
>JAVRPG010000562.1:0-3612 GCA_032162325.1 Mycobacterium sp.
CTCCGAGGTCGAGCAGAATGCCGGGCGGCACGGTCACGACGCGATCCTCGAGGGTGATCATGGACCACCTCGCCGGAATGCTCATCGACGCGCTCACTCGGTGAGTGTGTCCGAGCGTGGTGATGTCGCGGTCATATCCAAGGGCGATCATTGCCGCGCCGATCGTGGGATCGACATCGCCGTCGGTCTGCCGGGCTGCCGTGAGCGCGGCGTCGAGCAGGTCCGCCAGTAGCTCACTCACCTGAGTCGGCCGTCCGGCTGACGCTGCGAGCGCGTTGATCTCCGAATCGGGCCGAAATCGCGATGCGGCAGCGTCGACGGTGTCGAGTTCGGCGTCGACCTCCCGGCGGGCCGCGGGCAGCGAATCGGGATCGGTGACGACGATCTGCATGGTGGTGCTCCAACGCTGCCACTGCGTTGTCGCAGTGTCCGCGCCGGAGTCAGTGAGTTGCTCGGGGGCGACAGTCACGAGCCGTGCGAAATCGTCACGTGCGGGGAGTAGTTCGGTGCCATCACCGTCGTCGGGGTGAGATTGCGCCGCTTGGTTGTCGGGGGAGCTTGGGCCGGGGTTGCCGGTGCTTGATGGGTGACGGGGGCCTGCTCGACAGTTGGTTCGGGCGTGTACTGGGGCGTGTAATCAGGCACCGGGGTGTAGGTCGCGACCGGGGGCTGTTCAACGGTCGTCTGCGGGGTGTATTCCGGAGCGGGTGGCGCGGTCGTCGCCGGGATGGGCGGTGGCGGTGGGCCCTCGGTCGTCGTCACGACGTCCGGTTCCGGTGGAAGGTTCTCGGCGGGGGACGGGACCAGCTCCTCGTGTGTCGGGATCGCCGCATCGGCACCGACGTCTGCCACTGCCGGCTTGACGGTATCGGTGTAGGCAAGAGCCGAGGAGCCGGCGACACCGGCGATGCCCACGCCTACCAACGCCCACGAGGTGACCGCCGCGCGGCGAGAGCCCAGACGAGGTGAGTCCACGTATCGAAGGCTGACACCGGTTTCTTACAGCCTTCGAAGAACTGGCGTGGCAGGCTCTGTGGGTGGCCGAGCGACGCCCAGCACCGACATTGCTGATTGTCGAGGACGACCGTGCACTCGGCGAGATGCTCACCGACCTGTTCAGCAACGAGGGCTACCTCGTCGACGTCGCGCACGACGGCCAGCAAGGGCTGCACCGCGGCCTCACCGGCAGCTATGACGCCATGATCGTCGATCGCGGATTGCCGGTGATGGACGGTTCCGAGCTGGTCGCCGTACTCCGATCACGGGGTATCGCCACTCCGGCATTGCTGCTTACCGCGCGGGGGTCGGTCGCGGATCGGGTCGAAGGCCTCGACTCCGGCGCGCAGGACTATTTGGTCAAACCGTTCGAGGTACCTGAACTGCTCGCCCGGGTGCGGGCCTTGTTGCGCCGACCCGACGGTCGCTCGACGCTGCGCGTCGGCGGGCTCTGCCTGGACCGGCTGACGCGCAAGGTCAGCGGTGACACCGTCGATGGTGACGGTGTCGAACTGTCCGAGCGTGAGGCGGCGCTGCTCGGCGTCCTGATGAGCGCCCCACGTCGGGTCTTCACCCGCGGTCAGCTGCTCGATGCGGTGTTCGACGGCGTCGATTCGTCGGGAGCCATCGACACCTACGTGCACTACCTGCGCCGCAAGCTCGGCAGGGGCATCGTCCGCACGGTGCATGGCACCGGCTACCGCCTCGGAGCCGAATGACGCCGGACAGCGATCTCAGCGTCGTTCACCGTGCCGGCCGGATCGCCGCGGCGCAGGCCTCCCTCGCACTTGCCGCAGTCCTGCTGGTGGTCGGGGCGGTGGTGTATTTCGTCGACGTCCGCGTACAGGAGCAGCAGATCAGGTCCCAACTGTCGTCCGTGGCCCAGACCGCCGACGACGCGACAGATCCGCCGCCGGGCATCATCCTGGTGCTGCGCGACCAGGCGGGCAAGGTGGAGGCCAGCGCCGACGGAATTCCGACGGCGGAGTTGCTCGCGCGTCCGGCCGGATTCTCCGAAGCTCAGATCGACGGCGCCCCGTACCGCGCGGTGGTCATCGACCGGCCGGAGGGCAGAGTGGTTGCGCTACTCGATCTGGGGCCGTACAAAGCAGGCCGGAGCCGTTTGCTGCTTTCGCTGGGCGTCGCCGAACTGGCCGGGATCGTGGCCTCCATTGCGGTGGTCACTCTGCTAACGCGAAGGTCGATCCGCCCCCTTGCCGAGGCGCTGGCCCTGCAACGACGTTTCGTCGCCGACGCATCACACGAACTTCGCGCACCGCTGACGGTGCTGCACACCCGCATCCAGCTACTCGCCCGCCGATTCGATGACGGCGACTTGCAACGGGCGCGAGAAGAGGTCGATGCACTCGCGTCTGACACGCGCGTACTCGGCGAGGTGATCGAGGACCTGCTGGCCTCCGCATCCATGACGTCAGACAACGCTCCGCAAGACCGCGTCGACTTGTCGACAGTCGTGCACGCCGTCTCCGAGAGCATGGCCCAGCATTGCGAGACGGCTGGCGTGAACCTCGTCGTCGAAATGAACGGCTCCCAATCGGCAGGCGACGTGGTCGTGCTTGGGTCGGGTTCCGCACTTCGCCGCGCGATCACCTCCCTGATCGACAACGCCCTGGCTCACGAGCATCCGGGCGGAACGATAGCGGTCGCCGTCGGGCGCCACCATGACGACGTCGTCATCGACGTGCGCGACGACGGTGTGGGGATCGACCCGGTTGCCATGGACACGTTGTTCGACCGCTTCGCGCACGGACACGCCCACACCGCCGCCGGGGACCGCCCACGCCACGGCATCGGTCTGGCACTGGTGCGAGAGATCGCTCACGCGCACGGCGGGCACATCAGCCTCGCCCAAACACAGGGCGGTGGAGCCACTTTCACTCTCACCATTCCCGCCGCACCTCCCGACTCCTGCTGACTGCGTCGGCCACCAAGTCCACTACTGGCAGGGGGTCGAGGTACGTCGGAATCTCTAGGGCACAGAGCTCTCGACTGCTTGTTGAAGAACCGTCCGGTCACCGTACGGTGGTGCTAGCACCATAGCCCACGTTCGAGGGTCACCTCGCACTCGCTGAGGCCATGGCTTGAGGTGGGAAAGAGCAGTCCCCGGGCTTGGCCGTACGCAGGAGCTCTGATCAGGCGAGCTGAGTGCCCAAATCCGTTGTGGTACTGAGAAATAACCGCTCTTAGCCACGTGCCGCTGGGAACCCCCAAGAGCAAATCCGTTTGTCGCTGCCGCAGCCCTTGGGCGGGCCGCGACGCGCTCACAGCCCGTCCTCCTCAGGCCCGAACCGGGCGTCAGCCTCGGCCTCCGCCTGCTCGCGGGCGGCGATCCAGCTCAGCCCGGACTTGTGCAGCTCGTAGGTGCGCTGCCGAACCCAGCCGGGGCGAGGATCGATGTGGCCGGCCATGCACCCTCCTCGATGTGACTCTCGTACCCAAACCCGTACCCAAACCAGCCCCGAATTACGCCCATATTCGCGGTTGTTCGCCTACGTGCCTCCGTGTCGAATCACGCTGAGGCACAACGCGACTCGGAACATTGGCGAAGAGGCGAACACCCTTGCGAAAGCTGGGGGTCAAGTGGTCGCAGGTTCA
>JAVRPG010000563.1:0-3125 GCA_032162325.1 Mycobacterium sp.
TGCCCGGTGCCGGTGTGGGCACGGTGGCGGTGCTACAGGCCACCCATGCGCTGGGGGATGGCATCCGGTCGTCGGCGTTGGCGGCATGGCTGTTCGGCCGCGCCGGGGAGGTGTCACTGGTGCCGGCCCAACCGCCGTTTCGCGGCGCGGCGCTGCCGTGGCGCAGCGTCCTGGCTGCGCGCGCGCATCGACAATTGGTCCGCGACGCCGACGCGGGACTGGTTCCCCCGCAGGCAGATTCGTGCCCGGCGCTTCACAGCAACGTGCGCCCCGACGGAGTGCGCAGCATCCGCACGGTGATCCGGAATCGCGCCCAGCTGCCCGGCCCGACCGTGACCGTCGGTGTGTTGGCGGCGGTGTCCACCGCATTGGCGGGCCACCTGCGTGTGCTCGGTGACGACCCGTCATCGCTGGGCGCCGAGGTGCTGATGGCGAAAGCCGGTGTCCGCCAGGCACACAACCACTTCGGCAACGTCGGCGTGGGACTGTATCCGGAGTTGGACTTCGGCGCGCGGGCCGACCGGATCGCCGCGGACCTGACGCGGCGGCGTCGCAGGGCGGGACATCCGGCGATGCTTGCGGCAAGCCGGGCGTTCGCCGCGGTTCCCGCCCCGCTATTGCGCTGGGGAGTAGGGCATTTCGATCCGACGCGACGGTCACCCACCGTCACCGGAAACACCGTCGTCTCCAGCGTCAACCGCGGGCCTGCCGATCTGCGTTTCGGCGAGCTACCCGTCGTGCTGACCGCAGGCAACCCGGGCCTGTCGCCCATGATGGGCCTGACCCACGGCGTGCACGGCATCGGCGACACGATCGCGATCAGCGTGCACGCTGCCGAGTCGGCGATCGGAGATGTCGACGCCTACGTCGAGCGGCTCGAACGCGCGCTCGGATCCGCCGAGTAGCTGGCCGCTGTCACTTGATCCGGGTCAGCGCCTCGACCGGTTGGTAGTGCTGCACCTCCTCAATGTCGTAGAGAGCGCCTCTCCACTTAATCCGCGCCGCGCAACGACTCGATCCCGACGTCGAGCGCCGCTTCGAGATAGCTGAGGTCGCCGGTGGCGAGCATGACGCCGACGCCGCCCTGGATCCCGGCAAGCAGTGCGGCGGCGAAGCGCTCCGCATCGAGCCTCGTGGCGACCTTGTCCTGCGCCTGCATTTGCCGCACTCCGGCCGCGATGTCGTCGTGCCACTTGCGCATGAGCGCCGAGGTCACCGCCCGAGCGCCGGGTGTGCTGCGACCGATCTCGGACATCAGCACGGCGAGCGGGCAGTGCTGGCCCTGCCGCCGGTACCGGTCGACGACGGCATCACGCCACCGCTGCCACGCCGCCCACGACGTCAACGCGCCCAGATGTGGCTGCTGGTCCTCCAGGACCATCTGGGCCTCGTGCTCGGCGACCGCAAGCAGCAGCTGCTCCTTGCCGTCCGGGAAATAGTGAAACAGCTGGCTTTTGGAGGTGTGGGTGCGCGCGCGAATGTCGTCGAGCGTGGCGACGGCGACACCGCGTTCGCGGATCTCGGCGGCGGCGCCCTCAATGATGCGCTGCCGTGTCGACTGGCCCTTGGCCGTCAGCTTCTGGACTTGCAGGTCCATTTTCGACAGCGTACCAGTGGACCCATGAGTCCATTCATCAAGCGGCTGGAGGGCCGCACAGCACTGGTTACCGGCTCCACGGGCGGTCTCGGGGTCGCCATCGCCTCGACACTGGCCGCGGAGGGCGCCTTCGTCATCGTCAGCGGTCGCGACAAGGCCCGCGGCGATGCCGTCGTCGCCGACATCCGGTCCGCAGGCGGCACGGCAGAGTTCGTTGTCGCCGACTTCGGCGCAGGGGAACACGAGGTACACCGATTGGCCGAACGGGCCACCGCCGCTGCGGGAGGGCGGATCGACATCCTGGTCAACAACGCCGCGATGCTGCTGATGCCGACGCCGACCGCCGAGATCTCCGAAGAACTGCTGCGAGAAGCGTTCGCGGTCAACGTGTTCGCACCGTTCCTGCTGACCGGAGCGTTAGCGCCGGCGATGGTGCTGCGGGGTGAGGGCGCGATTGTGAACATCGGGTCGATCACCGGGCTGCGGGGCGGCGAGGGTTCCGCAATCTACAGCGCCAACAAGGCGGCGCTTCACTCGTTCACCCAATCGTGGGCCGCCGAATACGGGCGGTTCGGTGTACGGGTCAATGCGGTCGCGCCGGGACCGATCGCGACCGAACGCCAGGAGCAGTTCGCCGATCACGTCGCTCCAGTGCTTGCCCGCATCCCGTCGCGGCGGATGAGCACACCGGCCGAGGTCGCCGCGGCTGTGGTTTTCCTGGCCAGCGACGACGCCGCCAACATTCACGGCGCCGTCTTGAGTGTGGACGGGGGCTGGGCGGCCGTTTAACACATGGCCTAGATTTTGTCGCATGACTGACCACACGGCCATCGACACCGCACTGCTGATACTGCGGGTGGTGCTGGGCCTGACCATGGCCGCACACGGCTACAACAAGTTCTTCGGTAAGGGCGGCCTGGCCGGCACTGCGGGCTGGTTCGACAGCATGGGCATGAAGCCGGGCATGTTCCACGCCCGGATCGCCGCGACGACGGAGATGTCGGCGGGCCTCGGCCTGGCGGCGGGCTTGTTGACGCCGATTCCGGCGGCCGGCTTCGTCGCGCTGATGTTTGTGGCGGCCTGGACCGTGCACCGGCCCAACGGCTTCTTCATCGTCAAGGAGGGCTGGGAGTACAACCTGATACTGGCCGTGTCGGCGGTCGCGGTGGCCACGATCGGGCCTGGCAAGTTCAGCCTTGACTACGCGCTGTTCCACGCGACGAGCTTCTACGACTTCCTGCACGGCTGGTGGGGTCTGCTCATCTCGGCCGGGCTGGGGCTCGCAGGCGGCATCGGCCAGCTGGTGATCTTCTGGCGGCCATCGGCGAAGGCCGACGCCTAGTTGGTGAGGCCGAGCAACACATCGGCCAGAACCGCCGGCCTTGAGTAGAACGGCGAGTGGCCGCCGGGCAGCTCGATCAGCTCGGCGTCGATCCGCTCGCGGGCGGTTCGCCGCGACCATTCGGGGCGAAGCATCCGATCGTCGCTGCAAACCACGTACGTCGTCTTCACAGTGGGGAATTTGGTC
>JAVRPG010000564.1:0-3969 GCA_032162325.1 Mycobacterium sp.
GCACTTCCTTGATTGCAGCATCAGTGGAATAACTACAGTGGCACTGTATCGAAATGCCTGAGGAAGTCAAGCCTCGTCGGCAATACCGCTCGTCGGCGCGCACCCGCCAGCGTGAGGCAACCCGCGCGGCGATCGTCGATGCCGCGAAGGCTGCATTCATCGAGAACGGCTATGCGGCAACCACGATCACGCAGATCGCCGCGCGCGCCGAGGTGTCGCCGGAGACCGTGTACGCCGTCTTCGGCACCAAGCGAGACGTATTGCGCGCGGTGGTCGAGCGGGCGTCCGCCGGGGCACCTAGCACCGACGCGTGGCGAACGGGGGCCTGGCTTGCGCGGGTGAAGGCCGAGCCCAACCAGCGGCGCCGACTCGAGCTGATCACTGACGCCACTCGTGACGTTCTCCGCCGCGGTGCGCCGATCGCCGAGATGGTGCGCTCAGTGGCCGCATCCGATCCGGAGATCGCCAAGCTTCAGGACGAACTCGAACGCCGCCGGCGCAGCGACCTTCGGGGGCTCGTGCAGCTGCTCGCAGACGCCGGGCCGCTGCGGGTCTCGATCGACGACGCGGCGGACCTGTGGTGGGCGCTTGGCAACAGCACCGGGCCGTACCGCTCGCTCACCGTCGACCGACGGTGGAGCGACCGACGGGCGCGGGCCGCACTCATCGATGTCGTGGCCCGCACTCTCCTCAACGACGCATAGTTGACGATGAAAGCCCGCGTGTCATCGCGGCTACGGTACCGTCCGTCCGGTGTTCGCGAATTGCGTATTATTCGCTCTCCCAACCGGTTTAGCGAGCGTAGATCTCGGTTGACAGTCCGATCACATTTGCAACCGGCACCTAAGCGCACGTGCGAATCGGCCTGGAGACCTGGACGATTGTTGAGGTGACCGGCAGGGAACTCAGCCCAAGTTGTGCCGGGCGGGAGATTGTCGGGCGTTGCCGTGACGTGAGGTCAATATCGCCCGGCCGTAGTGCCGCCAACTCTCTAAGCGCCGCTACCGACGCCGCCAAGCCCCCAAGAAGACGCCGTCTCTATCCCAGCACCGGTTCTGGCACCATTGCGGGGATGGATGCGCGTTCGGAGCCAGGTCCCAATGATCCATTCGAGGAGGCCATCGACAACGCGCTGAGCTCATTGCCGGCCGATCTCCGCGCGGCCATAAGCAATGTCGAGATCGTCGTCGAGGACGAGCCTCCCGCCGGGCGGCCGCTCCTCGGCCTGTACCACGGCGTACCGCTGCCGCGAAGGAGCAGCACGTACAGCGGGGTGCTTCCCGACAAGATCAGCATCTTCCGCGGGCCGATCACGCGACTCGCTGCCGGCGACACCGATCGTCTACGCCGCGAGGTCAGACATGTCGTGCTCCACGAGATCGCGCATCACTTCGGGATCAGCGACGAGCGGTTGATTGAGCTCGATCGCTACTGAACGTTGTGCTGCTGCTCCGCAGCGCAGCCGGAGACCGGCGGCACGTGATCATCGCCACCTAGTGTGCGCTCTGCTTCCCATGCGGAGAGCGAATACGACGGAACGAATATGCGGCTTTACCGGTATATCCGGGCGCGCGTCGACCTCGCTCGCCGTCGGTCCGTTTAGTCGCTTCGCGCTACCCCGAGGTGCAGCTGCAAGCCAGAGTGGTAGCCATGACCGACGACAAACTCGATATCAAGACGTTCTCGCTCGAGGAGGTGGCGGCGATGGTACTGCCGCCAGATATGACGAACGGCGTCCGTTGGCTATCGCACCGGTTGAACCGCGGCGAGTTATCCGGGTATCGCGTGGGTCGAACCTGGCGGATGACACACGCTGACGTCGAGAACTTGATCGAGCGACACAGAAACCGTCCTCTACCCCGGATCGATATGCAGGCGCCCGGAACTGACTTCCTTATCTGGCTGAAAGCCGACTTCGCGCCGACGGCGCGAGCACGGCCGATTTTTTCGATCGTCCAAGCAACGGCCGCGTTGAAGGCCGGTGATGATGCTGCGCCCGAGCTGATCCCCCAAGCCGCCAGATGTTGATGGGATGTTGATGGCTCGGGAGCCCGAAGAAGAACTGGGGCCCTTCAACTGCGGCCAATAAGTGGACCTGCCGGAAATCGAACCCCCTCCGTAAAAGCGCTTGACCTGCGATAATGGACAATCTAACGACGCGAAACGACGTGAAACGACGGTGCGTGACCTAAGGAATCAGCGAATGGTGTTGATCGCATCAACACAGCATGTCGGTTGTCCTCCGCCGCGGGGGACTTGCCAGTACCGGCACTCCCCCGTCCGGCCTGATCGAAGTGTTCGCCCCCGGGCGAGCCGACTTGACCGCACTGTCGTGTAACCGGCTTCGTTATCTCTTGGTGAGCATTTCGCAGCTGCGCTTCGCGGCGGTCCACGGGCTGTCACGTACGTGGCTGTCGGGGCTTTCACCGTAAGCTCATCACGCCGCCGGTGCGGCCAGCGGCCCCAGCAACTGAGGGCGGCTGGTCGGTTTGTCGGTTTCTCACAATTGTCTGACGCCGCGCCGCGGCCTCATGTCAAATGATTGAACCATTGGCGGGCGTGCCTCGTTGTATTGGGTAAGTCGCCAACGCGATCGCAGGCTTGCAAAAGGACTAATGTGCGGTCAGGAGAGTGACTGGTTGCCGCATTTTCGGCGCATTATCGACCGAGCGCTAGTCACACCGAGTGAAACATAATCGCGCACGCTGCGACGGGTTCAATAACCAGTGGCAAAGGCACCAATGTGATGTCCATTTGGTCTGATTGGATCTCGGCCACCACTGCTGTCCCTACCGGGATTGGCGGCGCCAGCGCCGCCCACTGGGACTCGAGGCGTCTGTGACCTCTCCACACATCTCCGGCTCCGGCAGGGCGAGCTCGGCTGTCACCCGTCTGCGATCACCGGCAGCAAGCGCACTCTCCCGAAGGCAGCCTCTGTTTTCCCGCGCCGCGCACCTTGTCGCGGAATACCATCCGGCAACTCCGAAGTGAAAGAGATTTCGATATTTTCCCGGCTCATTGAACTGAGGCACAGCCTATGAGGATGTCGTCAGATATAAGGGCCACAGCCGGCGACACGATTTTCCAACTGCTGTAACCCGCCGCCCTATTTATTGGCAAGAGTTCCAAGCCGGAACTTTTACCCATTCGAGCACCACTAAAGGAGCAAGATCATGAAGACTTTCATCACGACTGCGGCAACCGTCGGCGCTCTGGCGGCAACCGCCCTGGGATTGGCCGGCGCGGCTGCAGCGGCCCCCATTGGAGGCTCATCGGCCTCTGACGCCGTTAGTAGCCTGCAAGCCCAGGGCTACAACGTGCAACTCAACGGGTCGGTGACCGCCCCGCTGTCGGAGTGCACTGTCACCGGTGTCCATGGTGATTCCGCAGGCCCGGTCGACCGCACCCGGTTGAACACCGTCTACGTCGACGTTTCCTGCCCGTCGTTGAATGACTGATGCGGGGCGCCGGCATCGGCCCGCGGCCCCCACGTCCTTAGGCGTTTTCCGTGACGCCGCATCCACCCCAACAAGGCAAAGAGGTGAGCGCGATGGTGCTGATTGTCTGCATCATGACTGGCATAGCCACCGCCGCACTGATGTCATGGCTGCAGCCAACACTTGAACGCTGGGCCGTCAGACACCCGCCCCGATAGGCCACGATGGGACGGTCAGTGCCAGGCCGAACCTCGACCGGTGACCCAATCGGCCCGCCACTTGGTGGCGCCTGCTTGCCGAGGCGGACGCCGCCCTCGAGCGCGTGCAACATGGGTTCATCGCCGAGATCGCCAGCCCGCGCACCGCCCAGCTCCGCGACATTGTCATCGGTGCCGCAGTGCAGCGCGTCAACCGACTCGCATTCACCGCACGCGATCGACCCCACCATCGACTTGTACCCGGTGAAAACCGGCCATCGGTTCCTGTCGGAACTTCACCAGAACACTCGAAAGGTACGAACATGAAAAGCTTC
>JAVRPG010000565.1:0-4682 GCA_032162325.1 Mycobacterium sp.
GTGCCCACCGACCTGCGCCACTACGCGGGCGCCCTCCACCTCGCCCACACCCTGATTCCCGGGACGGCGATCGGCGCTCGAATGATCACCGACCGCCTCGAGGCAATCCAACGCCTCCTGATCAACCCGCAATAGACACGCTGATGGGGCCAGTAGCACTTCGTTTGATTCTTCAATCAGTGCAACTCGACAGTGGAACTGATTGCGACTTCAGTGCAACTTGCGATTGGGAATTGCAACTCGTTTTTGGGATTCCTACAAGACAGCAAAGAACATGTGGCTTCTCAAATTTCTTGTCCAGTCGCGATCCCCTGAACTGCGCCGACAGCGGCGTTCTCACTCAATGTCCACCCCGGCAATTCTCACTTTCATGTCCACTCCTTGAATGGCATGTATCCGCGCTGCGAGGCGCTCAGCCCGGATGATGGCTCGCTGGCGCGTAGTTTCGTCACGTGACTCGGCGATTTGGCTGATCGTCGGACACGTATGCCGCTCAATCAGTGACAAGTAGTTGGGTGTCGGGCGCTGTAGCGTCCGGCCTGGAGGGATGCCGGTGCGAGCGTTTCGGGTGAAGTTGCCGTCGGCGGAGCGGTATTGGACCGTTGTTGATGACGAGTATCGGATCGTCGGCGACGTCGATGAGTATCTGCGGCATCTGCGTTTTGGTCAGGATGTCGCGGAAAGCACTACGAAGGCGCATGCGGAGTCGCTCGCGCTGTATTTGCGCTGGTGCGTGAGAAGTGAGCGAGATTGGCGAACCGCGGCCGAACGGCTGGGTGCGTTCGTTACTTGGCTGAAGCACACTCCAGCCGATCCGGAGGCTCCAATGGCTGGGCCGGGACTGCCGCAGGTGCGCGGGCCGGGCCGGATGAATCGGATCTTGGCGGCGGTTCGTGGATTCCTGCGGCACAGTATTGCGGTCGGCAACGCGCCGGCTGAGGTGTTGGCGCGACGCTCAACCGGCGACAACAGCCGCGCTTCGATGACATGAGCAACGACGCTGAACCGGCTGCGCCGTTGTCGGCGTTAATCACAAGTCTGGGCACCTTGGAGTGCGCATGGAGTCTGGGCGTCGGGACGAGAGGAGAAACGGCATGGTGTCGTCTTGGATCACTCCGAAAGCGCACAAGGGTGTGCGCAGCGACATCGCCGGGCGCGGGCTGATCGCCGTCGAGCCGATCAGCACCGGTGACATCGTCGCGGTGAAGGGCGGGCACATCGTGACAACGCCGCAGCTGGCAGGACTTCCCGACCCGCTGCCCAACTCCGAGATTCAGATCGCCGACAAGCTGCACCTTGTCGCGCTGTCGCCGGACGAATACGAACCGGTGATGCTGTTCATCAACCATTCCTGTGAGCCCAACGTGGGGTTCGCCGGCAACATCGTGCTGGTGGCGATGCGCGATGTCGCCGCGGGCGACCAGCCGACCTGACCCGCGACTGTCGCCGACGCGATGTCGCGCGTGGACCCAAGCGGGTAAGCAACTGTCACTGCACAGGCCGACGCCACTGCGGTCGGGCTACCTCGGATCTTGGCGCTTGCGCTTGCCGCTCAGAGCAACTGGGCTGTTTGAACGGGACGAATGAGATTGCAATTTCAGTGGGCAGCTCGCCGCGGCAGGTAGGGTGCGAAGTATGCCGGCTCGGTAGTAGTGGTGCGCAGTCTGTCGTTGGCGGTTGATGTGCCGACGTGGCGTTCCAGAATCCGCCACCCCTTGTCCGTGCGGCGCAGTCGGTCGGTCATCGCCGAGTAGATCCAGATCGCGGGCAGATCGTCGGGGCTGTCGAGCACCGTACCGGCGTTCGCCTGTGCGACTTCTGCGGCCGCGTAGCGCACCAGCAGGTTTTGATAGCGCACGATCACCCCGTCGTCGTCGCGGTCGACAATGTGGTTAGTGGCGTGCCGACTGACACCCGGTATGAGATACGGGTAGATCTCGTCGAAGAAGCGCCGGGTTTCCACTTTGTCTCGGTTTATGCCGTGGAAGTGGTATGGCACGCTGTCAGGCAGGAACGCCTCGACCATTGTGTCGACATCCCAGATTTCGAACAGCCAGTTCACCCTGTTCACGAAATCAATGGCGCTGATACGGTCGCTCGGGTCAACGTCGCTGTCGAGGGTGATGGGAGGAAGGGGAGACATCAGTTGTCGCCTTTCATTGTCGGGTTCAAGTATCGGGCGAATCCGTTTGCAGGAGAGGATCTCTCACGGCCTGGCCAGCTTCACGGTCTATGGGCCCCAGGGCCATTCCTGCTACCTTCTACCTTGTCGATGCGGATCCGGGTCAGGTAACCGACGGGGCATCGTTGGGTGGGAAGTCGATGCCCCGGTGCAAGCGTTTCCACCAAGGTGCTGAGCAGCGCGGGGGCGCCACCGTCGACCACTCGGGCCGTGCCGCGGATACTTAGGTACAGGCGTCATGTCGAGTTCTTTCAGGTACAACGAGTGGTGTCTCTATCTATGTGGACGCTACAACCGCTTTGACGGCATGTAAAACCGATCGGTATGCTTAGCGTTTGTGAGTGCAACGAGTACGGTCACGCCGCCGTCCCATCGGCCGTCGAGCCGGACGGCGACTTCCGAGCGGTCGACCCACTAGTGCGCCAGCGGTTTGCACGACGAGGATGCCGTGTCGCTGCAATTCGGTCCGGTCGCCGATGCCCGATTGCATCAGCACTTTGGGGGTGTGGATCGCGCCAAGGGGAGAGCACCACTTCGGATTCCGCGCGCACCTGTTGATGGCCTGCTCTGATGCCCGCAGATACTCCTGGCCGTCTTCGCCGCCGGAATGCATGTATAGCAATCGGAACCGTTGGGCCCGCCACTGCGGCGGCCCCTCCTCGGTATGTACGAAGTAGGGCACGGTTTCGACATCGGTCGTGACCAGCGATACCACAACGCGCTCGGCGACCGCACGTCAGCTTCACCGACACCGAAATGGTCGAAGACATCGACGCGCCCAAGAAACGATCCACGACAGGTTGGCCAAGCAGATCCTCGACGCCGTCGAACGCGGCGACACCGAAGTCCTCGCCGACGACGCCACCCGCCACGTCAAGGCGGCCCTCTCCGGTCCGGTCGAAGGACTGCAGCTGCGTTGACGCGCCAAGCAGACGCTCGTGAACGCCTGGCGCTGACCGCGCTGCGCGAGCATCCGTGGGCGCAACCTTTCATCGAAGGCGCGACACCTATAAGAGTTTCCGACTTGTCGTCAGTTTCGACTAAAGCGGTTGGGCCAGCGTAACTCCGCGCGTAGCCGATCCGGCAGAGCGCGGTAGTCCCACACGCCGTGTTCAAGCCAATCCCGCAGCGCCTGTATGTCGTTTTTGTCGTTGATCGGTCCAATCCAGCGCGGCGAACCGATGGGGACATGCTCGACCGAGCAGGGCTGGAGGAGGACTATCGGGCCGTGGGGCTGCGCCGCGCAGGCGAGCGGGCCAAGCATGCACGCGGTGGTGACCAGCATGCCGTGCACGCAACGTCGGATGGTGGCCCGTAGTTCCTCCAGCACCGCTAACTCGCGCTTGGCTGGGCAACTCGTGCACAAAAAGACAGTGAACGGGCGGCTAGTGCCGGTGTCCGATGTAGTCATCCTGGTTCACCCGATGCCGACCAGAGCGGAACCGGCCGAGGTGATCGCGGCCTCGGCTGGCAGCGCGAGGACGTCCAGCGCCGGCGCTGTTGTCACGCCGAGCCCTCGGCCAACGCCGGTCAGCAGTGCCAACTTCCCTGTCAACGGTGTGCCGGTGATCGCCGGTTCGGCCGCTATGTGCGTCATGTCCAGTTCTTTCAGGTAGAACGAATGGTGTCTCTCTCTATTTCGACGTTACAACCGCTTTGACTGCATGTAAAACCGATCGGTATACTCACAGATATGAATGCAACGAGTACGGTCATGCCGCCGATAAGCGGTAGGGGTCGGGGCGCGCGTGAACGGATCCTGAAAGCCGCGGGGACCTTGTTCTTTCGCGATGGAATCCACGCGACCGGTATGCAACGCCTAACGCAGGAGGCAAAGGTCTCCAAACGCACCTTCTACCAACACTTCCCCAGCAAGATCGACATTGTTGAGGAGTACCTGCGTGGTATCCATGACGCCGGCGGAACCCCACGCGAGCGGGCCATCGACACCGCCAGCGGAACACCGCGCCAGCGCCTGCTGGCGATCTTCGATGGCGCACCTGGTGATCGCGTCCGCGGCTGCCCGTTTCATAACGCGGCGGTCGAGTCGGCGGGGGCGATGCCCGGCGTCGAGCAGATCGTGCGTGACCATAAGCTGGAGTTCATCGAGCGTCTGATCCAAGCCGTGGCGCAGGCCGGCGCGACCGACCCGTACCGCCTCGGACACCAGCTGGCCGTGCTGTTCGAGGGTGCCTGGGCGCTGGCTACCGCACTCAATGACACATCGCCACTCCTACACGCCCGATCCGCCGCAGAAGCCCTCATCGACGCCGCCACCGATGCCTGATCATCGTGGCCGCACGCAAGCCCAGCCCCGTCGAGGGAGACAAACGGCAGGGCGACCCGCGCCTTCAACGACCGCTATGCGGTGAAACCATGCCGAGTCCCAACGGGTTGGCGTTGTTTCTTCGTACCCGACGCGACCTCGTGAAGCCCGCCGCTGTCGGTCTTCCCGACGGCGAACGCAGGCGTGTCGCCGGGCTGCGACGCGAGGAAGTCG
>JAVRPG010000566.1:0-2515 GCA_032162325.1 Mycobacterium sp.
GTCCAGGTCACGCTCACGCACCCGGCTTCCCACCTGCACGGTGAAAAGGCCGCAGACCGTGTGCTGACCGCCGGACTCGTGGACTGACATGTCGCACCACGATGCTGCCGAGATCAGGATGATCAACAAGATCGTCGTTCATTTCGGCTACCTGCCCACCGAGCAAGCGGTTGCGGAGGTCGCCAACCACGTCCACAGGTTCTGGGACCCACGCATGAAGCGACGGCTGTTCGAGCTCGTCGACTCGGACACAACGGGTTTCGAACCCGTGGCGGTCGCTGCGGCGGGGCTTCTGCGGTAGCCGTTACGTGTGACGACTCGGTGCTGACGCGCGTACAGCCGATGCATGCCCGCTGAGTTCACGTGCTAGGTCGTGCTTTTGGCGTTGTCTCACACGTTGTGAACATCGCGAATGAGACACGCATTTTTGCGACCGAATTTTGAGACAGCTCGACCTCGGCGAATTGGCCAGCCCTCGGCAATTCGGCGGTGTCTCATATTTGGTCTTGAGCTCAACCAGTCAGCGCATCACTGCAGGCCGGTGATGATGTGCTGGTGGAGGTTGGGATGGGTGGTGTGGGTCCGATTGGGTTTGACGTCGAACAGCAAGCTCTGATTTGGACGATGTGGCGGCGTGGTGATGCGATTCGCGAGCTGGAGCGCACGCTGGGTGAGACGCTGCCGCGGATCCGGCGGTACTTGCGTGAATCAGGCGGGATCCCGCCGATCCCGCGGCGGCGCAGGTTCGATCATCTGTCCCTGGTTGAGCGTGAGGAGATCTCACGCGGAATCGCGGCCGGCCTCTCGGCACGGACGATCGCCGGGCGCATTAACCGACCGTCGTCGACGGTATCGCGGGAGATTGCCCGCAATGGTGGCCGCGATGCATACCGGGCATTGGTCGCCGACGCGGCCGCGTTCGAACGGGCGCGGCGCCCGAAATCGACCAAACTTGCCGCCAACCCGCAGCTACGGGGTGTGGTCGCCGACAAGCTCGACGACGATTGGTCACCGCAGCAGATCGCCCAGTGGTTGCGGCGGGAGTTTCTCGGTGACGCGGCGATGCGGATCTCTCACGAATCGATCTACCGTGACCTCTATATGCCGTCGCGGAAAGTGTTTCACGCCAGCATGTTCCATCGTCTGCGGAGCGAGCGTTCGATCCGACGTCCGCGCGGAAAGAAGCGCTCACACGGTCGCGGCCAGATCCGGAACATGGTCTCCATCCATGAGCGACCGACCGAGGCCGACACCCGGCAGGTAGCCGGCCACTGGGAGGGCGATCTCGTGTTCGGAGCGCGCCCATCGGCGGTCGCCACTCTCGTCGACCGCGCACCCGCTACGCGATCGTCGTCGCGCTGCCCGACGGCAACAAGGCCGACGCGGTCGCCCGCGCACTGATTGACCACATGGGCCCCCTGCCGGCACACCTGCGGCGGTCGTTGACCTGGACCGCGGCAGCGAGATGGCCCACCATGCGGTGATCACCACGGCGCTGTCACTGCCGGTGTTCTTCTGCGACCCGCACCACCCATGGCAGCGCGGCACCAACGAGAACACGAACCGACTGCTACGCCAATACCTGCACAAGAACGCCGACCTGGCCACGTTCACCCAGGACGAGCTCAACGCTGTCACTGCGAAACTCAACCAACGCCCGCGTCGAGTACTTGGCTGGGCAACCCGGCGGAAGCATTCGGCGCTGCCGAGCCCAAACCGATGCTGCGTGCGCCTGCTTAGCCGGTGCGGTTCTCGGCTGCAATCATGACTAGGTGGCTGCTGGCGGACTTCCCGAGCTCGACGTCACCCGCGTGCAACGTTGGTGCGCCGGCCGGGTCCCCGAGCACGTTCGCGACGAGATCCGCATCGAATGCGACATCGCCCCAAGACATCTGACCATTTGCGAATGCCGACCGCCCTGGCGCGAGGACTTCGGCCCCGACTGGACCCGATTCCCGATCGCCCGGCTGCACTACACCAAGACCACCGGACTATGGACGCTGTACTGGCGCGACCGGAACCTGAAATACCACCGCTACGACCCTCTGGACCCCAGCCCACAAGTCCAGGACTTGCTGGACTATCTCGACGACCGAGCTGATCCCATCTTCTGGGGATGAAGAGTTGTTGGGATGCCAGGAGAGAGACTCTTCCCGGAGGCGTCGGGGCAGCCGGTGCTCAGCCCGAGGGTGGGAGCGCTGCATCGAAGAAAGCCAGCTCCAGGCGCATCGCCCGCCGGTAGGCCGCGCGCACAGCGGGGCTGTCATCGGCATGTTCGTCGAGCAGTCGTTCCAACCGGGTGGCCAGTGCTTCAAAAGTCGGATCGGCGTAGGTCTGCACCCACTGCGCGTACGGTCCCGCCGCGCTCGCGTCCAGCGCCGCGCCCAGGAATGCATAGAGCCGCATGCACGGAGTCATCGCCGCGAACACCACGCCCAACCCGCCTGTAGCTGCGGTCGCGAGCAGAAACTCGGTATAGGCCAGGGTCGCCGGCGCAGGCTCGACGCCAGTCATG
>JAVRPG010000567.1:0-2725 GCA_032162325.1 Mycobacterium sp.
ATCAAGCTGACGTTGCCGGACGAGGACAACCTGTATGCCCCGCTCATCGACCATCCCCGGGTACTGCGGGTGGTGGCCTTGTCCGGCGGATACAGCCTTGCGCAAAGCGACCACAAGCTGGCCCGCAATCATCGCCTGATAGCGAGCTTTTCGCGGGCCTTGACCGAAGGCCTGACCGTCGACCAGACCGAGGCCGAATTCGACCAGAAGCTCAAGTCGAACATCGACGACATCTACGCGGCCTCGGTCACCTGACCGGACGGGCGACGCCGTGTCGGACTTTCAATAAACTGTCCGCTAATGCTGGAAGTCCGCCACGAGCCCACCGCTCCAACCCGCACCCTGCGACTCGCATCGGGTGACAAGATCGACGCTCACCGGCACGACGACCACCAGATCGTTTACGCGGGCCGCGGAGTATTGGCCGTGACGACCGATCAAGGATCCTGGGTCGCCCCTGCCACCCGGGCCATCTGGATCCCCGCCGGCACCTTCCACGCTCACCGGGCCTACGGCGAACTCAAGCTGCACACCGTGGGCCTGTCCGCCGCCGATAATCCCCTACAGCTCGACTCGCCCACGGTGCTGGCAGTCGGACCCTTGTTGCGCGAGCTGATCATCGCGCACACCGGCAGCGACGCAGCCACTCCTGAGCGTGCCCGGCTGCGCGCCGTACTGCTCGACCAGTTGCTCATCTCCCCGCAACAGCCGTTACACGTCCCGACTCCCAGCGTTCCGCTACTTCGCGCAGTCTGCGACATTCTGCACGCCGACCCCGGCGACAGCCGGACCCTCGCCGAACTCGGCCGCGCAGTCGGCGCGAGCGATCGCAGTCTGTCTCGCCTCTTTCGTCAGGACCTCGGTATGACGTTCCCGCAGTGGCGCACCCAGTTACGTCTACACCGCGCGCTCGTTCTGCTGGCCGAACGAACACCGGTGACGACCGTGGCACACCAATGCGGCTGGTCGTCGGCAAGTGCCTTCATCGAGGTGTTCCGGCGCAGCTTCGGCCACACTCCCGGCGTATCGGCTCGCCTGGATACTCCCGAATTAGATTTGGCGTCAAGCTAAATGGCGTGCCGCCTAGCCGGGTTTGCTTGCGCGCCAACGCAGTCGGACGCCCGCCGCGTCCGTGTGAATGTCGGTGAACCCCGCCAGGCCCAGGCGTGTCTTCAGCTCGTCTGGTCGGATCGGGTTGTAGGTATCTCCGATATGGATGAGCCGGAACGGCAGTGACGGTAAGCGGTCGGTGCCGGCGAACACCCCGCCAGGCCGCAGGACTCGAAATGCCTCCGCGAACAGCTGATCTTTCAGCCGATCCGTGGGGACGTGATGAAGCATGGTGAAGCACACCACCGAGGCGAACGACGTATCGGGCAACCCGGTATTGCTGCCATCGCCGTGAATCACCCGAGCCCGGTCGCCGTATAGCCGGTCCAGCCGCTCAGCCATAGACTTATCGACTTCGACCGCTGTCACCGCGCCTGCCCGCTCGACGAGCGCGCGCAGAGTCGCGCCGTAACCGGGCCCGATCTCGAGGGTCCGATCGCCCAACTCGACATCGGCAAGCGCCCAGGGCAACAGCTCATCGCGGACCATGTCGGCCCACCCCACCGAGCTACACCGTCGCTGATGCAACAAGTTCATTGCCATGATGTGGCGCCTTTCTGTTAGAAACCTCGTGCATTTCGCACGCTACGAGACACCGATGGTTGCTGGCTTCCGAAAATATGCCTTGCTGTATCGAAAAGCCGCCACGATGCGGTCGCGTCGACCGAATGCCGGCGAGGCCCGTTCGACCGCGTATTGGTAACTCGCCGTTGCTGATTCGTTCGCGTCGCGACCTACTCCGGCGGGCTCGCGTCACGGCATGGTCCTGCCGCTCATACCCCCTCCACCGACGTGTGGCGCATCACGATTCTGCGGGAATATGCGCCAACGAGCCGCGTTGAACTCGGCGTAAGGAAGCGGCGAAAGGCAAGGCAATGACCAAGACCGAGATGATTCGCGACAATCTGCTACTCAAAGGTCTTGGTAGGCCCGTCCCGTTGAACGCGATTGACTGGAAGGTCAAGCAACAAAATCCCTCAGCGTCCGATGCGCAGGTACAGGAGGAGACGCTCGAGACCATCCGCACTCTGGTCGACGACGGACTGTTCCGGCTGGGAGACGTGGACAAATTCCGTTTCGTCGCCTCCAAGCGGCCTCTTGACCGTTCGATGCACAAGATTTCGCACAGGTACGTCGGCCACTACGACGATCCCAAGCAGTGGATGTTCTCGGCGTGGATGAAGTTGACCGACAAAGGTCAGCAACTGGCGCTATCCCTGGAGGAGCGGGCCATCGATTCCTACCGCGAACACGAAGTGGCGCAAGACTTTTCGACGCACGAAATGGCCGAGCTGACGCAGCTGCCTGCCCAGATCACCGAATGGGAGTCCGAAGGCGACCTGCTGCACCGCGACGTCGCCTAGAGTCTCAGCGATTGGCGGCTTCCAGAAAGCGTCCCGCTTGCAACTCGGTGCCGAAGCCGGGTGCGAATTCGCCCGCGCTGTAGACGATCTGACCACCGACGATCGTCGCGGCGACGAGGTTGTCGTTGCGGTTCACCATCCGCTTGACGTCGGGCGCGCCCGGGTAGGGCGCTTCGGCATAGGCGGCGCTCGACCCGTCGAATCCGGCGGGATCGATGACGGCGACGTCGGCGCGTTTGCCCTCCTCCAGG
>JAVRPG010000568.1:0-6692 GCA_032162325.1 Mycobacterium sp.
CGGCCATGATGGCGTACTTCTCACTCATCGAGACCGACATGATCCGTCGCGGCGTGGACGCAGATCCCCACGTACTCGCCCTGCTCTCAGCGATGCCCAAATTCATACTCAAGCGAATACAGCCGCAGACTGCAGCCGCCGCGATCGCCGACGGGCTGGAACGCCGGCAACGTTCGGTCACCGTCCCCGGCCGCTGGCGGCCCGTCGCTGCACTTCGAGGTGTGGCCGGGCCGATCGTCGACGCGAGACTTGCGCGCGATGCCGGCGTGCGGCGAGCCCTAGCCCAACTCGAAAGCCGGTAGTCGTCGCGATCGACCAAGTCCTTCTCGCCGACTCCACCAGGTGAGCGGCTTCAGGCCTGCTCGGAGGGTCTACTCCAGTGGCTCGTTCACTGCTTCGTGTTGTGGCGACGTGAGCCGGGCGTCCGTGGTCCGTCGGAATTAGGACCAGACCCGAATCTCAAGTATGCGTTCTCTAGGCTCAAAGCCTAAGATTTGCATACTCAACGGGCCAGTGAATGGTCGCGGGCCGCAGCGTTCCGCTCCCAGCGGTAACTGGGCGGCGCGCCGTAGCGACCATTCGTGCCAAGGATGCCCGGGCGTTAAGGGCTTCACAGTGGCGGACCGACCTTGCTGATCCTTCCGAACTAGAGCGGCGTCTGTTCCCTAAGCCGGTCGACAGATGGAGACCCGGCGACTGGGTTGCGTTCTTCGCGACCGCGCAGCAACTCGCTGACCAGTACGGCAAGGAACATGTTTTGGCGATGGTCGAGGAACTGGTGCGAGTCGACGCCGGGCCGACGAGAGAGATGGCTGACGCCATCCGGCACTCAATACGGCCATAAACGACGAACAATGTCGACCGGCGAAAATCTGAGCCGCAAAAACACCTTCTGACCTGCGCCCCCGGCAGAGCGCCCCAGGCAGTGCCCCCGGCAGGGATCGAACCTGCGACCAACCGCTTAGAAGGCGGCTGCTCTATCCGCTGAGCTACGGGGGCGGCGCACCCACCCTAGCGAATTCCCGCCAACCGATGGACGGGTCATCCATTACTCTGGAACCGATGGCGAGACACCACACGAAGGACAAAGGCGATCTAGGCGTCGCCAAAGTCCATGCCGACTTGGTAACCAAAGGGTTCACGGTCTTGTTTCCGGCGACGGAGCACGCACCGTTCGATCTTGTCGCGTATGCGGCTGGAGAGTTCAACCGCCTTCAGGTGAAGTACCGGTCCGCACGCGCGGGTGCCGTCACCGTCAAATTCCGGTCTATGTGGGCGGACCGCGACGGGACACACATCACACTGATGGACAAAGGCGCAATCGATACGGTGTGCATCTACTGTCCGGAGACCGACGAGTGCTACTACGTCCGACCCGACGCACATGGCTCGTCGGTCACTCTCCGGATTGCGCCGAGCAGGAATGGCCAGCAGGCAGGAGTGTTGGATGCTGCCGCATTTCGCGAGCTGCCGTGCGCAGTTCGCCGCTGACCTCAGCCGAAGTGCATCTTGAACGATGCGCTGAGTCGGGCACCTGGGGTGGAGCAACCCCGTCGCGCGCGCCGAATTTCGGCATGAAAGGCGGCGCTCCCCAAGGGGCGCTCCCACGCCCGCAACAGCTATATATAAAGGCCACGTGCCGCCTGACGGCGGACTAGCGTGGTGACAGAACTTCGGCGTAGGAGGGAGCGACGCGCATGAGCGACGTGCCGGAACTCGACACAGCTGAACTTCCGGAGGAACTCAGCGCGTTCGACCAGATACTGCATCGCGGTGAAGCCCACCCGCGCACCCGATCCGGCATCCTGACCGTGGAACTCCTTGACAGCACTCCGGACTGGGAGCGATTCCGGGCGAGATTCGACAACGCCTCACGCAAGGTCCTTCGGCTGCGGCAGAAGGTCGTCGTGCCGACGCTGCCCACCGTGGCGCCGCGATGGGTGATCGACCCCGACTTCAACCTCGACTTTCACGTGCGCCGGATGCGGGTCCCCGAGCCGGGGACGCTGCGCCAGGTGTTCGACCTGGCCGAGGTCGCGGCGCAGTCACCGCTCGACATCTCCCGGCCGTTGTGGACCGCGACCCTCCTGGAGGGCCTCGAAGGTGGCCGCGCCGCCCTGATGGTGCATCTCAGCCACGCCGTGACGGACGGCGTAGGCGGTGTCGAGATGTTCGCCAACCTCTACGACCTCGAGCGTGACCCGCCGCCGCAGGCCCCTCCGCCGCTGCCCGTCCCGCAGGACTTGTCACCCAACGACTTGATGCGTCAAGGGTTTAACCGGCTTCCGGGCACGATCGCCAGCGGGGTACGTGGCGTTCTGTTCGGCGCGGCGCACGTCGTCGGCGAAATGGTCCGCGATCCGATATCGCGAATGGGTGCGGTCGTCGAGTACGCGATGTCCGGCGCCCGCGTCGTCGGGCCCGTCGCCCCGCCGTCGCCGGTGCTGCGGCGCCGAAGCCTGTCGTCGCGCAGCGAGGCCATCGACATCGAATTCGGCGCGTTGCACAAGGCCGCCAAGGCGGCAGGCGGCTCGATCAACGACGCATACTTGGCCGGGTTGTGCGGGGCCCTGCGCCTTTATCACGAGGCCCAGGGTGTGCCGGTCGAGGCGCTGCCGATGGCGGTGCCGGTCAACCTGCGGTCGGAGGCGGACCCCGCCGGCGGCAACCGCTTCGCCGGTGTCAACCTCGCCGCGCCCATCAGCCTGCACGACCCCGAAATGCGCATCAAGAACATCCGGTCACAGATGACGCGCAAGCGCGAGGAGCGTGCCATCGACATGGTCGGCGCCATCGCCCCGGTGCTCACTCTGCTGCCGGACAGCGTGCTCGAGTCGGTGGCCGGATCGATCGTCACCTCCGACGTCCAGGCCAGCAACGTGCCGGTGTACGCCGGTGACACCTTCATCGCGGGGGCAAAGGTCTTGCGGCAGTACGGCCTTGGCCCGCTGCCCGGTGTGGCAATGATGGTGGTGCTGATCTCCCGCGCCGGCTATTGCACGATCACTACACGCTACGACCGCGCGTCGATCGCCGACTCCGACCTGTGGGCGCGCTGCCTGCTGGCTGGCTTCGACGAGGTGCTCGCTCTCGGCGGCGACGGTCGCGCCTCGCCCGCGTCGTTCACGATCGACGCCCAGGAACCCACCCCAGTCTCTCCCAACGGAAGTGCGGCGCAATGACTTCGGCCAACGGTCAGCCCAATCCGAAGACCATGCGGCTGCCTGGCTCGGTCGCCGAGATCGAGGCCAGCCCAGCGGGTCCCGAGGTTGGTGCCTTCTTCGATCTCGACGGCACCATGGTCGCCGGGTTCACCGGCGTCATCATGACCCAAGACCGGCTGCGCCGGCGCCAGATGTCCGTCGGCGAGTTCATCGGGATGGTGCAGGCCGGCCTCAACCATCAGCTCGGCCGCTCCGAGTTCGAGGACCTCATCGGTAAGGGGGCCCGCATGCTGCGCGGCAACTCCCTGGACGACATCGACGAACTGGCCGAGCGGCTCTTTGAACAGAAGATCGTCGGTCGCATCTATCCCGAGATGCGCGAGCTCGTCCGCGCTCACATGGCCCGCGGACACACCGTGGTACTCAGCTCGTCGGCGCTGACGGTCCAGGTGGAGCCCGTCGCACGGTTCCTGGGCATCCAGAACGTGTTGAGCAACAAATTCGAGACCGATGAGCACGGCCAGCTCACCGGGGAGGTCCTCACGCCGATCATCTGGGGACCTGGAAAGGCCAGGGCGGTGCAGGCATTCGCCGCCCGCAACGGTGTCGACCTGGCGAAGAGCTATTTCTACGCCGACGGCGACGAAGACGTCGCGCTGATGTACCTCGTCGGCAATCCGCGGCCGACCAATCCCGCGGGCAAGCTCGCCGCGGTAGCTGCCAAACGCGGCTGGCCGGTGCTGAGATTCAGCAGCCGCAGTGGAAGCAACCCGGTCTCGCAATTGCGAACGGTCGCCGGTATTGCGTCGATGATGCCGATCGCCGCCGGTGCCATCGGCCTGGGCCTGCTGACCCGCAACAGGCGCACCGGCGTCAACTTCTTCACGGCGGCTTTCGGTCGGACGCTGTTGACGGCCACCGGCGTCAACCTCAACGTGCTGGGGAAGGAGAACCTGACCGCCCAGCGGCCTGCGGTGTTTATCTTCAATCACCGCAACCAAGTTGACCCGATCATCGCAGGCAGGTTGGTCAGCGACAACTTCACCTCGGTCGGAAAGAAGGAGCTCGAGAACGATCCGATCGTCGGCACCATGGGCAAGATCATGGACGCCGCGTTCATCGACCGCGACGACCCCAAGAAGGCCGTCGAAGGGCTGAAGAAGGTTGAGGAGCTCGCGCGCAAGGGGCTGTCGATCCTCATCGCGCCGGAGGGCACCCGTCTGGACACCACCGAGGTCGGCCCGTTCAAGAAGGGACCGTTCCGCATCGCGATGTCTGCCGGAATCCCCATCGTTCCTATCGTGATCCGTAACGCCGAGGTCATCGCCGCCCGCGACTCGACCACGTTCAACCCGGGCACCGTCGACGTCGTGGTGTATCCGCCGATCCCGCTCGACGGCTGGACCCACGACAACCTTCCCGACCGCATCGCCGAGGTGCGTCAGCTCTATCTCGACACGCTCAAGGATTGGCCGCACGACGAGGTGCCCACCCCGGAGCTGTACACGCGTAAGAAGGCCCCGGCGAAGAAGGCGGCCAAAAAGGCGCCGGCCAAAAAGGCGCCGGCCAAGAAGGCGCCTGCGAAGGCTGCCGTCAAGAAAGCCGCCGAGAAGAAACCGGTGAAGAAAGCGGCCGCCACGAAAGCGACGAAAAAGGTTGCCGCGAAAGGTCGGCCGTGAAAATCCACGCCGACCACTTCGCCCCGTTCACCGCGACCGACGACGCTCTCGTCCTGGTGTCGGTGTCGTCGCCGGCCGAACGGGAAATGCTCGACGACTGGCTGGAGCGCCAGCGGCGCGAGCATCCCGACTCGCATGTCGAGGTGCTTCAGCTGCCGGTAGACGACGATCCGCCTGCTGCGGTACTGGCGCGGCTGGTCGAATTGCTGGGGGCCGACGAAGACCGCTCCGTCGTGCCGGTGCGTGTGTTCTGGGTGCCGGGCGGCCTGCCCACGCGCTCCAAGGTGGTGGCGCTGCTGTCCGGCCGGGACACCTATCGTCCGCCGCAGGTGCTGCAGCACCGCATCCTGAAAAAGGACCCGTCCCGCGCCCGGGTGGTCGCCGGCGAGCCCGCGAAGGTATCGGAGCTGCGCCAGCAGTGGAGCGACACCACCGTCGCCGAGAATCCCAGGGAATTCGCGCGTTTCGTTATCCGACGCGCGATCTTGGCGATCGAACGCGTCGAGTTGCGCCTGCTCGGACCCGAGTACAAGTCGCCGCGACTGATCAAGCCCGAGATGCTGGCGTCAGCTCGGTTCCGCGAGGGCCTCGAGGGCATTCCCGGCGCGACAGTCGAAAAAGCCGGCGAGATGTTGGACGAACTCTCGACAGGGTGGAGCCGCTTCTCAGTCGACCTCATCCCGTCGTTGGGCCGGGCGATCTTCAGCCGGGGGTTCGACCCCAACGTCGACTACGACCGTGCGGAGGTCGAGTCGATGCGGCGAGCGTTGGAAAACCATCCTGCCGTGCTGTTGTTCTCGCACCGGTCCTACCTCGATGGCGTGATTGTGCCAGTGGCGATGCAGGAGAACCGCCTGCCGCCGGTGCACACATTCGCGGGCGTCAACCTGTCGTTCGGGTTCATGGGGCCGTTGATGCGCCACTCCGGCGTCATCTTCCTCCGCCGCAAGCTCGACGACCCGCTGTACAAGTATGTGCTCAGGCAGTTCGTCGGCTACATCGTCGAGAAGCGGTTCAACCTCAGTTGGTCGATCGAGGGCACGCGCTCCCGCACCGGAAAGATGCTGCCGCCGAAACTGGGCCTGCTCGCCTATGTCGCCGATGCCTACCTCGACGGCCGCAGCGATGACATTCTGCTGCAGCCGGTGTCGATCAGCTTCGATCAGTTGCACGAGACCGCCGAGTACGCCGCCTACGCCCGCGGTGGAGAAAAGACGCCCGAGGGCGTGCTGTGGCTGTACAACTTCATCAAGGCCCAAGGCGAACGTAACTACGGCAAGATCTATGTCCGCTTCCCAGGAGCGGTCTCGATGCGACAGTACCTGGGTCCGTCGCACGGGTCGCTGGCCCAGGACGATGACGCTAAACGGCTTGCGCTGCAAAAGATGTCGTTCGAAGTCGCGTGGCGCATTCTGCAGTCGACACCAGTGAACGCGACGGGCTTGGTGTGTGCCCTGCTGCTCACCACCCGCGGGGCGGCGCTGACGCTCGAGCAACTGCACCACACGCTGCAGGACTCATTGGACTACCTCGACCGCAAGCACACCCCGGTATCGACGAGCGCGTTGCGGCTGCGCACCCGCGACGGTGTGCGCGCGGCCGTCGACACGCTGTCCCACGGACACCCGATCACCCGTGTCGACAGCGGGCGCGAGCCGGTGTGGCTCATCGCGCCCGACAAGGAGCATGCCGCGGCGTTCTACCGGAACTCGGTCATCCACGCCTTCCTGGAGACCTCGATCGTCGAACTCGCCCTGGCTCATGCCAGGCACGCCGAAGGCGACCGCATGGAGGCTTTCTGGGCTCAGGCGATGCGGCTGCGCGATCTGCTCAAGTTCGAGTTCTTCTT
>JAVRPG010000569.1:0-3092 GCA_032162325.1 Mycobacterium sp.
CTCGAGGTAGCGGCGCTTAACCGCCTCGGGCACCGTCGAATCCGAGGTGAGCAGAAATCGGGTGCCCATCGCCACACCGGCCGCGCCGTAGGACAGCGCCGCCGCCAGCCCGCGCCCGTCGAAGAACCCGCCCGCCGCGATCACCGGGATTCCGGTACCTTTCACGGCGTCCAGCACCGACGGCAACAGCAGCGTGGTGGCGACGGGTCCGGTGTGCCCACCGCCCTCGCCGCCCTGCACGATCATCGCGTCGGCACCCCAGCTGGCGACCTTGCGCGCGTGTTTGGCCGCCCCGATCGATGGGATAACGACCACCCCAGCCTCTTTGAGCCGCGCGATCAATTCCTGTTTGGGCGCCAGCGCGAACGACGCCACCTTCACGCCCTCGCGGATCATCAACTCAACCCGATCGCCGGCGTCGGCGGCGTCGGCGCGCATGTTGACGCCGAACGGCTTGTCGGTGGCGGCCTTGACCTTGCCGATGGCCGTCGCCAGCTCGTCCAGCGTCATGGTGGCCGACGCCAGGATGCCGAGCCCGCCCGCGTTGGCCGTCGCCGACACCAACCGCGCTCCGGCCACCCAGCCCATCCCGGTTTGCACCACCGGGTGCTCGACGCCGACCAGCTCGGTCAGCGGCGTGCGTAGCTTCATGACCGTATCTCTCGGTCCCGCAGAGACTTCGGGTCCATCGTTTCGCGGATCAGGCGCAGTTCGTCGTCGGTCGGCAGCCGGCTCTCCTCGGCATTCTCGAGGCCGTGGATATCAAAGGACGTCGCTTCGCGGACCTCCTCCGCCGTTACCCCGGGGTGTAGGGTCAGCGCCCGCATTGTCCGGTCCGGCCCACCGAAGTCGAACACGCCAAGGTTCGACACCACCCGATACGTATTGGCAAAGCGGAACGCCGGATTGTCGGCGTCGACATTGTCCCAGCCGACTCCGCAGACGATATCGACGTTCTCGCAGAACACCCGCTTGGAGTGGTTGCCGACCCAATAGCTGGTCGCATGGTTGATCGCATTGCCGGGCGCACCGCGTACCCCGAACATCTGCCGGGTGGGCTGCTGCAGCGGACCGAACGCCGAGAGGTTCTGATTGCCAAAGCGGTCAACCTGGTTGGCGCCCATCACCACATGCCGCCGTCCCCAGGCCAGGGTCTCGAATACGCGACCAAACGGCATCCACCCCTCGACGGCACCCGAGGCACCCAGCGCAGGTGTGTCGGCCAGCAGCTGTGCTTCGCCGTCGGTCAGCAGGATGTCGGGGGAGAACGTCAGCCGGGCCAGCCGCGCGCCGACCGAGGCCATGTTCGCCATCGGGCTGACCATGATTTCGCCGGCGTCCCTGAACAACTCGGCGCAGGCGACCGCACACACTTCGGCGCGAGTGCTCACTTCGAGGCCTCCTCTGCGAAAGTGCCTACGGCCGACTGATATTCGGCCTCACCGTCGGACAGGTAGGTCGCGACGAAGTTTTGCCAGCCCTCTTCGGTCGAGGCCGCCTCGGCATAGTGCCGCTGGAACTTCTCGTCCCGGCCGTAGTCCGGTGCAGCGGTAGTGAAGTGGGCACCATTAGGTGCTTCTACAACCCCGTCGACCATCATCCGGTTCACCAGCAGCGCCTGCGGCGGAACCGCCTTGATCAGCTCCTGGGTGGATACCACGCGCTCAACGGACAAGTAGCGCTTCTCGGCGGCCATCAAGAACAGGTCGTCAAAGTACGGGTCGATGCCGGTGTAGGCCGCATTGCCTTGACTGTCGCCAAGATTGAGGTGCACAAATGCCGCATCCAGGCGCAGTGCCGGCATCGCGACCAGCGTCTCGTGCCCCCCGCCGGGCGCCGGGTAGGGGCTGGTCACCGTCGCCAGCTCGCCCTCCCAGAAGTCCAGCACCGAGCTGCCCAGCCCGGCGCGAATCGGCAGGAACGGTAGCCGTTGTGCGGCGGCCTGCAGACCGCAGCGCAGCATGCCCTCGTCCATCTCTCGGGCCTCGATCGCCCCTGCGCTGCGGGCTTTGGCGAACCACGGGTCATAGAAGGGCGGTGAGTCCAGCGAAACGAAACCGTAGTAGACGCGCTTGACCTTGCCCGCCGAGCAGAGCAGTCCGAGGTCAGGTCCGCCGTAGGTGACCACGGTGAGGTCTTTGATGTCGGTGCGCAGCATCGCGCGTACAAACGCCATCGGCTTGCGCCGCGACCCCCAGCCACCGATGCCAATGGTCATGCCGCTGCGCAACTGCGTGACGGCTTCGTCGAGAGTGGTTGTCTTGTCGGCCACTACGCGTCCTTGCCCTTCTTCGTACCGGCGAACGCGTCGCGGTGCTCGTCGGAAACCCCGGCGAGGTTGAGTTCGAACGTAAAGCCTTGTTCCATACGGTAACTCGAGTTGACTCGTTGGACGTCGATCAAGTTCAGCGCCTCTTTGGCCGCGCGGATCACGCGGGTGTCTTTGGCGGCGATGTCGCGGGCCACTCGCAAGGCGGCCTCGTCGAGTTGGTCGCGGGGCACGACCTCGTGCACCGAACCGAAGTGTTGCAGGGTGGCGGCGTCCACGGTGGCTGCGGTGAAGAACAACCGCCGCATCATGTGTTGGGGCACCAGTCGCGACAGGTGCGTCGCCGCGCCCAGCGCACCGCGGTCCACCTCGGGCAGCCCGAAGGTGGCGTCGTCGGAGGCCACGATGACGTCGGCGTTGCCGACCAGGCCGATACCGCCGCCGACGCAGAATCCGTTCACCGCCGCGATCACCGGAACGGCGCATTCGTAGACCGCGCGGAAGGCCGCAAAGCA
The DNA here is from genome assembly GCA_032162325.1 of Mycobacterium sp. Lineage (GTDB taxonomy): Bacteria > Actinomycetota > Actinomycetes > Mycobacteriales > Mycobacteriaceae > Mycobacterium. Next base: position 2,785 of record JAVRPG010000569.1, read on the forward strand.
GCCCCGGTTGGCGTCGATCAGCGCGGTGAAGCCCTCGCTGCGCTGCATCTCCTTGATGTCGACGCCGGCGTTGAATCCGCGGCCTTCGGCACGCAGGATTACGACGCTGGTCTCGGGGTTCGCGCCGGCGGCCGTTATCGCGTCGGCGAGTTCGAACCAGCCTTGCGACGGGATGGCGTTGACGGGCGGGTAGTCGACGGTGACCGCGACGATGCCCGGTTCTGTGCTGGTGGACGTGATCGGCATTGCTCTTCCTTGTGGTCGACTACCTAAGCAAGCACTTGCTTGGTACGCTAGCACAGTGACTC
>JAVRPG010000570.1:0-6153 GCA_032162325.1 Mycobacterium sp.
CAACAGCCTCAACGCACGGCACCCGCACACATTGCAGCTGATCATGGACTCGCTGCGGTACTGGGTGCTGGACATGCACGTCGACGGATTCCGCTTCGACTTGGCCGCCACGCTGGCCCGGGAGTTCTACGACGTTGACCGGCTGAGCGCGTTCTTCGACCTGGTGCAGCAGGATCCGGTGGTCAGCCAGGTCAAGCTGATCGCCGAGCCGTGGGACGTCGGCGAGGGCGGCTACCAGGTGGGCAACTTCCCGGGTTTGTGGACCGAGTGGAACGGGAAATATCGCGACACTGTGCGTGATTACTGGCGGGGCGAGCCCGCAACCCTCGGCGAGTTCGCCTCGCGGCTGACCGGATCGTCGGACCTTTACGAGGCCACCGGGCGCAGGCCGGGCGCCAGCATCAACTTCGTCACATGCCACGACGGCTTCACGATGAATGACCTGGTGTCCTACAACGAGAAGCACAACGAGGCCAACGGCGAGGACAACCGCGACGGCGAGAGCCACAACCGGTCGTGGAACTGCGGCGTGGAGGGGCCGACCAAGAAACCGGACATTCTCGTGCTGCGGGCCAAGCAGATGCGCAACATCATGGGCACGCTGATGATGTCTCAGGGCACGCCGATGATTTCGCACGGAGACGAGATCGGACGCACTCAAAACGGCAACAACAACGTGTACTGCCAGGATTCCGAGATCTCGTGGATGGACTGGTCTCTGTGCGAGAAGAACGCCGACCTGCTGGCGTTCACCCGAAAAGCCGTCCAGCTGCGCAAGGATCATCCGGTGTTCCGCAGGCGGCGGTTCTTCGAGGGCGAGCCGATCCGCAGCGGCGACCAGGTCCGCGACATCGCCTGGCTGACCCCTGTCGGGGTCGAGATGACCCACGCCGACTGGGGTTCGGGGTTCCAGTGTGTGGCGGTGTTCCTCAACGGTGAAGCGATCCCCGCGCCCACTGAACGCGGTGAGCGCGTGGTCGACGACTCGTTCCTGCTGTGCTTCAACGCGCACAGCAAGCCCGTGGACTTCGTGATGCCCGACGAGGAGTACGCCGCGGAGTGGACCGGTGAGATCGATACCACTGATCCCCGGGGGGCGACCCAGCTGGTGGTCAAGGCCGGCGAGAAGATCTCGCTGGAGCCGAGGTCGCTGCTGGTAATGCGTAAGACCGCCTGACACATGGCTTTTCCGCTGTCGACGTATCGGCTGCAGATGCGCGCTGACTGCTTCACCTTCGCCCACGCGTTGGAAGTGCTGGATTACCTCGATGATCTCGGGGTGTCGCATCTGTACTTGTCGCCGATCCTGACCGCCGTCGAGGGTTCCACCCACGGCTACGACGTCACCGATCCCACCACCGTCTCTGCGGCGCTGGGCGGCCCAGAGGGGCTGGCGCGGCTGTCCGCTGCCGCACAGAGCCGCGGCATGGGGCTGATCGTCGACATCGTGCCCAATCACGTCGGGGTCGAACACCCCGATCAGAACCGGTGGTGGCGCGACGTGCTCGAGCACGGCCGTTTGTCGCCGTACGCGACGTACTTCGACATCGACTGGGATCTCGACCCTGACGGCCGAATTGTCTTGCCGGTACTGGGTTCCGACGACGACGCCGCCCCGCCGGGCTATCCGGTCGACGACCGGCACTATCGGCTCATCGGATGGCGCCATGGTATCTGTGGCTACCGGCGCTTCTTCTCGATCACGTCTCTGGCCGGGCTGCGGCAGGAGGACCGGGCGGTGTTTGACGCCACCCATGTGGAGGTCAAGCGCTGGTTCAGCGAAGGCCTCGTCGACGGGTTGCGCATCGACCATCCGGACGGATTATCCGATCCCGCAGGATATCTGGCGTGGCTACGCGAACTCGTCGGACCGGACGCGTGGATCGTCATCGAGAAGATCCTGGCCGTCGACGAGCCGCTTGAGCCGACGCTGCCCGTGGCGGGCACGACCGGCTATGACGCCCTGCGCGAAATCGGCGGACTGTTCGTCGATCCCGCGGGCGCAGGCCCACTGACCGCGTTGTTCGAATCCAGCGGTGTCCCCTACGACGAGTTGCCGCACTTGGCCGGTCGGCTCAAGGCCGAGGCCGTCACGAACACGTTGGGCAGCGAGCTTGCCCGGCTACACCGGACCATCGTCGCCTCCACTGGCGTTGATCGCCCCGACCTGCCCCGGGCGGTGGCCGAGCTGATCAGCCGGGTGCACTTATACCGCTCCGACTACCTGTCGCTGTCCTTGGTGTTGCCCGGGGCGTTGGCCGAAACCACCGCGGCGCTACCGGAATTGGCGGATCCGCTGACGATCGTTTCCGCAGCGCTGACGGCCAGCACGGAGTCGGCGATGCGGCTGCAGCAGCTGTGCGGCGCCGCGACCGCGAAGTCGATGGAGGACTGCCTGTTCTACCGCGACGCCCGGCTGGTGTCGCTGAACGAGGTGGGTGGCGAGCCCGCACGCTTCGGGGTGAGCGTCGCGGAGTTTCACCAGCGCTCCGCGACCCGGGCCTGGCTGTGGCCGCGCGCGATGGTGGCGTTGAGCACCCACGACACAAAACGCGGCGAGGATGTGCGCGCCCGTATCGGTGTGCTGTCCCAGGTGCCGTCGCTCTGGGCGGAACTCGCAGGCAAGTGGGCCCGACAAACTCCACCGCCAGACACCGGAACCGGACTCTTCTTGCTGCAGAACATGTTCGGCGTGTGGCCCGCAGACGGCGTAGTGACCGACGAACTGCGCGGGCGGCTGCATGCGTATGCCGAGAAAGCCATCCGGGAGGCCGCCGTCCGTACGTCGTGGAACGATCCCGATACCGCGTTCGAAGCCGCGGTGCACGCGTGGCTGGACGCCGTCATGGATGGACCGGTCGCGACCGGGCTCACCTCCCTGGTCACCCGCCTGGACGAGCACGCGCGCAACGACGGCCTCGGCCAGAAGCTGTTGGCGCTGACGGTGCCGGGTGTGCCCGATGTCTATCAGGGCACCGAACTGGCCGACGACAGCCTGGTCGATCCGGACAACCGACGTCCGGTCGACTACCGAGCGCGCAGGCAGGCGCTGCGTGCGAACAGCCACCCCAAGATGCGGGTGTTGTCTGCTGCCCTGCGGCTGCGGCGTGATCGCCCCGACACCTTCACCGATGGCGGCTACACCCCCGTACTCGCCGAGGGTGCGGCCGCCGAACATCTGGTCGCGTTCCTGCGTGCCGACGACGTGCTGACCGCCGTCACCCGCCTCAGTGTGGTCCTTGCCGAAACCCATTGGGGCGATACGTCTTTGACCTTGCCCGACGGTGTGTGGTCCGACCGCATCGCCGGCGGAGGGTTCAGCGGCAGCGTGTTGGCGTCGGATCTGTTCGCCGAGTTGCCGGTCGCGCTGTTGGAGCGTGTCGATGGTTGAGTTCGCGGTGTGGGCGCCGCGGCCGGAGAAGGTCCGGCTCGACGTGGACGGCACGCTGTATCCGATGGACCGGTCCAACGACGGCTGGTGGCGCACCGACGTTGCGGCCCGACCCGACGCCCGTTACGGATTCGTCCTCGACGATGACCCAAGAGTGCTGCCGGATCCCCGCTCTCCCCGCCAGCCCGATGGTGTGCACGAGCGCTCACAGCTGTGGCAGCCCGCTCCGGACGCATGGACCGACGACGACTGGCAAGGTCGATCGATCGAGGGCCGGGTCATTTACGAGTTGCACGTCGGCACGTTCACGCCGGGCGGCACGTTCGACTCGGCGATCGAGAAACTCGACTATCTGATCGATTTGGGCGTCGACTTCGTCGAGCTGATGCCAGTCAACGCGTTCGGCGGGACACACGGCTGGGGTTATGACGGCGTGGGTTGGTATGCGGTGCACGAGCCGTACGGCGGGCCCGACGGTCTGGTTCGCTTTGTCAACGCATGCCACCAGCGTGGCCTCGGCGTGCTGATCGATGCGGTGTTCAATCACCTCGGCCCGTCGGGCAACTACCTGCCGCGGTTCGGGCCGTACCTGTCGTCGGGCAGCAATCCGTGGGGCGAATCGATCAACATCTCCGGCGCGGACGCCGACGAGGTGCGCCGCTACATGCTGGACTGCGCCTTGCGCTGGATGCGTGACTTCCACGTCGACGGTCTGCGGGTCGACGCGGTGCACGCGCTCGTCGACACCACCGCGATCCACATCCTCGAAGAGCTGTCCGCCGAAACTGAGACGCTGGCAGAGGAACTGGACCGGCCTTTGTCGTTGATCGCCGAGAGCGACCTCAACGACCCGCGGCTGATCACACCCCGCGACCGCGGCGGATACGGGATGACCGCGCAGTGGGACGACGACATCCACCACGCGATCCACACCGCGGTATCAGGCGAACGGCAGGGCTACTACGCCGACTACGGGTCGCTGGAGACTCTGTCACAGACGTTGAAACACGGCTACTTCCACGCCGGGACCTACTCGTCATTCCGGCATCGGCGCCACGGCCGTCCGCTGGACACGGCGAGTATCCCGGCGACGCGCCTGCTGGCGTATACCTTGACCCACGATCAGGTCGGCAATCGCGCGGTCGGTGATCGGCCGTCCCACAACCTCAGCTTCGGGCAACTGGCCGTGAAGGCAGCTCTTGCACTCGGATCGCCGTATACCGCAATGCTTTTCATGGGCGAAGAGTGGGGGTCGTCATCGCCGTTCCAGTTCTTCAGCTCCCATCCGGAACCGGAGTTGGCCAGGGCGACCGTCGAGGGCCGCAAGCGTGAGTTCGCCGAGCACGGCTGGGACGCCGACGAGATTCCCGACCCGCAGGACCCAGCGACCTTCGAAAGATCCAAGCTCGACTGGGGTGAGATCGACGACGGCGAACACGGCCGGCTGCGGAGGGTCTACCAGCGGCTGATCGCGTTGCGGCACGACGAACCCGACTTGGCCGACCCCTGGCTGGACCACCTGCGCGTCGACTACGACGAGGAGCAGCGGTGGATCGTCATGCGCCGTGGCTCACTGGCGATCGTGTGCAACCTGGCCGCCAACACCGTCGACGTTCCGGTCACCGGTGAGGTGGTGCTGGCATGGGGCGAGCCGAAAGTCAACGCAGACGCCGCGCGGCTGGAGGGGCATTCTTTCGCGATTCTGCGCATTGTCAAGTCGACATCCACAGCCGACTGACCTGTGGATAACTGACTACCGCGGAACGGCTTTCGCGGGCGATGCTCACGGTATGGCTCACCCCTACATGCCACTGCCGATTGAGGCCGCGACCGACCCGATTCACTCGGCCGTAGATATGGGACAACGTTGGCGGGCTGTGATGGGCCCGCTTGGGTTCAGCGAAAGACTTCTGTGGATCGGATTCGTCGGACCTGATCGGCGCATGGTAAAGGCTCTGTGTCAGATCCCACTCGGGCCTCGACCTCGGCGTCCGATCGTGGCATCCACAATGGCAGCGCTTCTCGAGGTGCTCGACGGACTCAAGGACGGCACCTCAGTGGCGCTGCTATTGACCCGACCAGGAAAGGGTCCGATCTCGGATGCCGACCGGCAGTGGTCGACGCTATTGACCGAGGTCGCGACGGAATTGGGTATGCCGATCGAGCCCGTCTTTCGCGCCAACGACGAGTCCCTTGTGCTGGTCGAGCCGGAGATGAAAGCGACGGGCTAAGTGCTACTATGTGCTACATGGAGCGCATTGGCCTCCGCGAACTGCGACAGAACGCCAGCCAGTACATCGCACGGGTGGCGCGAGGAGAAACCGTCGAGGTGACTCAACGAGGCCGTCTGGTTGCCCGCATCGTGCCGGCGGGGGAAGACACCTGGGAGGACCTGATCCTCCGGGGAGATGTGATTCCGGCCGAGTCCCCCGGGGACCTTCTTGACGTAACTCCGTTGGATATTGACTTTGACGCCTCCGCGGCGCTACAGCGACTGCGCGCTGACGAGCGGTAATGCAGCTGTATTTGGATAGCTCAGCGCTCGTGAAATTGGTCGTGAGCGAAGCCGGATCCAGTGCGCTCAGAACCTACCTGGCCGAACGTCGGTCCGATGTCCGAATGGCCGCTGCCCTAGCACGAACCGAAGTGGTCCGAGCCGTTGCGATGCATCGCTCGATCGAGCTCGTCGAGACTGCCCGCAGCATTATCGCCAGACTGCACCTTGTGCCGTTGAACAACAGATTGCTCGATGCAGCGGCTAC
>JAVRPG010000571.1:0-2750 GCA_032162325.1 Mycobacterium sp.
CGCGGTTGTGTCGAAAAAAACGCCCGGCGGTGACTAGCTCTTCCGTAGCGAAGACATCCGCTGTAAAGCGACCGGTTGGGCGTGGCCGTTCGCCATCTTTGCCATCGGCACCTTGCCCGCCGCGGCGATGATCGCCTTTGTCAGCAGGAACTCCAGACAGTGAGCCTCGGCCTGCCGCAATGTTGCCAGTGTCGATGTGACAGCGTCAGGGGCTGGCGCTGCTACTCAAACGCCTGCCCCATCAGTGAGCGTGGGCATCACCGCTTCGTCGACATAACGCAGGTATTTCCAGGCGATGTCGGGCGGAATGCCACCGCACAACGGCGCAAGCGTGAGCATGCCGCCGCTGCGAACATGCGCGATCGCTTCGTCGGCGGTGAAGATTCGGTGCGTGCGCGACATCGCCCGCAGCTCATCGACATCGCTGACGTCGGCGATACCTACCGACGTCTGATCGCCCGGGTTCCACTCGGCATAGGTTCGCGCGTCGTGCAGCAGGTGCTCGCCGATCTCCTGCCAGGCGAGGTCGACGTCGGGCGCGACGAAACACACGCTCGGGGTGTCGCGATTGGGCAGCAGCGTCATACCAGGCTGATGGCCATGGATTCGACACGCGTCTTCGTACGCCTCCTGCGAACCGGGCACGTCGCCCTGCGCGAGATAGCCGAGTCCGTAACGGCCGGCGCGTCGTGCCGCGGCCAAACTTCCTCCACCCCAGAGCATGAGCGGCCCCTGCGGCGAAAAAGGCTGGGGCGTCACCCGTATTCGTCGACCATTGTGTTGCACGGTCTCGCCGGCAAGCAGACGACGCAACAGACCAAGCTTTTCGTCGGCGATTCGTCCGCGGGCCTTCAAGTCAAGTCCGAAATGCTGGTATTCCTCAGGCCGATAACCAAGCCCGAACACGTAGCTGGCGCGTCACTTGCTGAGGATGTCCAAGACGGCGATCTCTTCAGCAAGCCGAACCGGGTCGTAGAACGGCAAGATGACGATGAGCGTCATCATCAACTGCTTCGTGCGTGCGGCGATGGCACTGCCAAGAATCAATGGCGTTGGCAAATAGCCGTCCGGCGAACCGTGGTGCTCGCATATCACCGCCGCGAGGCAGCCACGAGTCTCCGCCCACGCGCACATGTCGAGCGCCGCCTCGTACAGCTCGGTCGGCGCCGCACCGAAATCGGGAGCGCGCATGTCGAATCGCATCGAATACATGGCCCGTTACCTGACTTGGTTCTTTACGGACATATAGACTCCGCGGCCATGACGGTACCGCATCCATCGCTGGCTGGTCGGCGCATTCTGGTCACCGGCGGTGCCACCGGGATCGGTGCCGCCGCAGTGCGAGTACTGCACGCCGCGGGAGCGCGGGTGGCTGCGACGTACCACCGCACAGCTCCTGACGATGATGCGGCAGCGGTGACGTGGCTGCAGTGCGATGTCCGAGATGCCGACGCGGTCGATGCCACCGTTGGCAGCGCGGTGCGCGAGCTCGGCGGCCTGGACGTCCTGGTCAACGCCGCCGGCTCGTGGCAGCCGGGAGTCCCCGGGCAAATCACCAGTGCAGAAATCGACTCTCTGCTGGAAACCAATGTCAAAGCAACGATTCTCACTAATCAGGCCGCACACGCGCAGATGCGCGGAAGCGGTGGGCGGATCATCAATTTCGGGTCCGCCGAGGCGGTGATGGGCAGTCCTATCGCGGCGGTGTACGCCGCTACCAAGGGCGCTGTTCAAGCTTGGACCCGCTCGGCGGCTAAGGCCTGGGGCGCCGACCGGGTCACCGTAAATGCGCTGGCGCCGGCAGTTCAAACGGCAGGCGCAGATCGGCTGCGGGAATTCCTGGGCCCGGATGCCGCGGCATACATCGACCAGCAGATGAAATTGTCCATTCCGCTGGGCGGCAAGCTCGGCGATCCCGATGGCGACCTGGGACCGGTGTTGGTATTTCTCGCCGGAGAAGGGGCCGGATTCATTACCGGACAGCTGATCCCCGTGGACGGTGGCCTCGCCATGGTCGGCGGCTGAGCGGACGCGTCGATATGGACCGCCTTGGCATCGAGATGCTCAGCGTCTTCGGCATGCCGCCAATCGAATACGTCAACCTCGCTGCCGAATTGGGATGTCGTTATATCACAACCGGATTGGCCGGCTTTACCCTGAAGACGCTGGGATACCCGCCGTTTTCGCTGCGGGACGACGAGGCGTTGCGTCGTGAGCTGCTGGCGGCGATGGACGACCGCGGGGTATCGATCTCGCTGGGGGAGGGCCTACTCATCGCGCCGGGCGTCGACGTTCGTTCGTATGCAGCCGATCTGGACATCATGGCCGAACTGCGGATCCCGCGGATCAACACCGTCAGCTTGGAGCCGGACCGGGCTCGTACCTTCGACGAACTTGCCACGCTCACCGACTTGGCCGCCGAACGGGGTATTTCGACCTGCATCGAACCCGTTCTCGGACTTAGCATCGCAGACCTGCCAACAGCCCTCGCCGCCGTCGAGCACGTCGGCCGAGACGAGATCGGTCTGCTAATCGACACGATGCATGTGGCCCGCTTCGGCGCGGGCGCCGATGACCTTCGATCGCTACCTGCAGACCGGGTCGGCTACGTGCAGCTCAGTGACACCACGCTGCTGCCCAGGATGGACAACTACGCCGAGGAGGCGATGTACGAGCGGATGGCGCCCGGTGAGGGGGAGTTACCGCTGGTCGACATGCTCGCGGCCTTGCCGGATGATCGCGTTGTCGGA
>JAVRPG010000572.1:0-5004 GCA_032162325.1 Mycobacterium sp.
GAGAATGTCGGCTTGAACAGGTAAGAGGGATCAGGTTGAGCGAACTGCGGTTGATGGCGGTGCATGCCCACCCGGACGACGAGTCCAGCAAGGGTGCCGCCACCATGGCCCGCTACGCCGACGAGGGTGTGCGCGTGCTCGTGGTGACGATGACCGGCGGCGAGCGCGGCGACATCCTCAACCCGGCGATGGACCTGCCGGATGTGCACGGCCGGATCACCGAGATCCGCCGCGACGAGATGGCCAAGGCCGCGAAGATCCTCGGGGTCGAGCACCACTGGCTCGGTTTCGTCGACTCCGGCCTGCCCGAGGGCGAACCGCCGCCACCGCTGCCCGACGGCTGCCTCGGCGTGGTGCCGCTGGAGGAGCCTGTCGAGGCGCTGGTGCGCGTGGTCCGCAAGTTCAAGCCGCACGTGATGACCACCTACGACGAGAACGGCGGCTACCCGCATCCGGACCACATCCGAACCCACCAGGTATCGGTCGGCGCGTACGAGGCCGCAGGCGACTACCTGCAGTTCCCCGACGCCGGTGAGCCGTGGGACGTGCCCAAGCTGTACTACAACCACGGATTTCTGCGGAAGCGCATGCAGCTCCTTCAGGACGAGTTCGCCAAACATGGTGAGGTCGGCCCGTTCGAAAAGTGGCTCAAGCACTGGGATCCCGAGTTGGACATCTTCGAGCACCGGGTGACGACGCGCATCGAATGCTCCAAGTACTTCACCCAGCGCGACGACGCGTTGCGCGCGCATGCGACGCAGATCGACCCCAATGGGGACTTCTTCCGAGCGCCCATCGAATGGCAGCAACGGCTATGGCCCACTGAGGAATACGAGCTGGCCCGTTCGCGGGTGCCGCCGTCATTGCCGGAGACCGACCTGTTCACGGGGATCGAGACGGACCGGTGAACGACGCCATGATGATCGCGATCGGGCTGCTCGCCGATGATGCTCCCCGCGACACCGGCCCGGACTTCGGCAAGGCCAGCCCGTTCGGTCTGCTGATCGTCGTGCTGCTGCTGATCGGCACGTTCCTGTTGGTGTGGTCGATGAACCGGCATCTGCGCAAGCTGCCTGAGTCGTTCGACCGCGAAAACCCCGAACAGGACCGGGCCGCCGACGAGGGAAGCGCCGTCGTCGATCCGGATCTCACGACCGAGGACCCCAAGCGCGAGCCCGGCGGCTGAGTTCGGTCGACAAGCATCCCCTTGAGTAGCGTCATCAAATGTTGACGCCTGCAGAGCGGGTGGGTGTTCCGGCGGAGGGCGAGGAGGGTCAAGTGGCCAACCAACTCGACAATGCAACCAGCCCCTACCTGCGCCAGCACGCCGACAACCCGGTGCACTGGCAGCAGTGGACGCCCGAGGCGCTGGCGGAGGCCGCGGCGCGTGACGTGCCGATCCTGCTGTCCATCGGGTACGCGGCGTGCCACTGGTGCCACGTGATGGCCCACGAGTCGTTCGAGGACAACGAGGTCGCCGCCGCGATGAACGACGGGTTCGTGAACATCAAGGTTGACCGCGAGGAGCGGCCCGACCTCGACGCCGTGTACATGAACGCGACCGTCGCGCTGACCGGTCAGGGCGGCTGGCCGATGACGTGCTTCCTCACTCCCGACGGTCGGCCGTTCTTCTGCGGGACCTATTACCCGAAACCGAACTTCCTGCAGCTGCTCGCCGCCGTGACCGAGACCTGGCGCACCCGGCGGGGCGAGGTGGAGGAGGCCTCCGACCGCATCGCGGGCGAACTGCGGTCGATGGCCTCGGGACTGCCGGGCGGTGGGCCGCCGGTGCAGCCCGGGCTATGCGACCACGCCGTGGCCGCGGTCCTGCAGGACGAGGACGTCGAGCGCGGCGGCTTCGGCCGCGCCCCGAAGTTCCCGCCGTCGGCGCTCTTGGAGGCGCTGCTGCGCAGCCACGAACGCACCGGCGACATCCTGCCTGTGGAGGCGGTGGAGCGGACGTGCACGGCGATGGCGCGTGGAGGCATCTACGACCAGCTGGCCGGCGGGTTCGCCCGCTACAGCGTCGACGCGTCGTGGGTGGTGCCGCACTTCGAGAAGATGCTCTACGACAACGCGCTGCTGCTTCGGGTGTATGCGCACTGGGCCCGTCGCACTTCAAACCCGTTGGCCCGCAAGGTGGCTGACGAGACCGCGCGGTTCATGATCGACGATCTGGGCGCCGGCGGCATGTTCACGTCGTCGCTGGACGCCGACGCCGACGGCCACGAGGGGTTGACCTACGTGTGGACGCCCGCGCAGCTGCGCGAGGTCCTCGGTGACAACGACGGGCGTTGGGCCGCAGAGCATTTCAACGTCACCGACCGCGGAACCTTCGAACACGGCAGTTCGGTGCTGCAGCTCCTAACCGATCCCGACGATGCGGACCGCTTCGATCGTGTCCGCACCGCGCTGCTCGCCGCGCGGCTCACCCGGCCGCAGCCCGGCCGCGACGACAAGGTTGTCACCGCGTGGAACGGGCTGGCGATCACCGCGCTCGCCGAGGCAAGCGTCGCACTCGCTCGGCCCGAATTCCTCGACGCGGCGATCCAATGCGCACGCTCGCTCGTCGACCTGCATGTCGTTGACGGCCGATTGCGGCGTGCCAGCCTGGCCGGACGGGTCGGTGACAGCGCCGCGATCCTGGAGGACCACGCGACGCTGGCCACCGGCCTCTTGACGCTGTATCAGCTGACCGGTGACGCGTCGTGGCTGGACGCCGCCAGCGGCCTGCTCGACGTTGCGCTCGACCATTTCGCCGACCCGGACCGCGATGGCCGCTGGTTCGACAGCGCCGACGACGCCGAGCAGCTGATGGTTCGGCCCGCCGACCCGCTCGACGGCGCCACCCCATCGGGAGCCTCGACGATCGCAGAGGCGCTACAGCTGGCCGCCCACCTGGCTCCCGCCGACCGCGCCGGGCGCTATGGCGCCGCGGCCGACGCCACGCTGGCCGGCGCGACGCCCATCCTTGCCCGGTTGCCACGCTCGGGTGGACATTGGCTCGCGGTCGCCGAAGCCGCTGTGCGCGGACCCATCCAGATCGCGGTGGCCTGCGACCCCCGGCGCTCCGAATTGCTCTCTGCGGCACGCGAATTGGCGCCTGGCGGGGCGGTTGTGGTGGGCGGCCCTGTCAACTCCTCGGAGCTGCTGGTCGACCGTGACCGGGTCGGTGGTTCCGACGCCGCGTACGTCTGCCGCGGCCGGGTGTGCGACCTGCCCGTCACCACCAGGGAGGATCTCGCCGCTGCGTTGGTGGCCGTGTAGCGTCGCGGCCATGCCGAGCGCCGAAGCCAATACTGAAGCCAACGCCAAGACCGTCAACCGCTACCTCGAACTGCTTGCGAAGGGGCAGGCGGACGCCATAGCCGACCTGTATGCGAACGATGCGACCGTGGAGGATCCGGTCGGCGGAGAGGTGCACATCGGGCGCCAGGCAATTCACGGCTTCTACTCCAACCTGCCGGGCACGAACAACGAGACCGAAGTCGTCACGCTGCGCGCGCTTGGCAACGAGGCCGCGTTCTTCTGGCGGCTGATCATCGGCGGAATGACCATCGAGATCATCAGTGTCATGACGTTCGACGACGAGGGCAAGATCGCGTCGATGAAGGCCTACTGGGGCCCGGACAACATCAAGCAGGGCTAGAAGACCGCGAACCACATCGCGATGTATTGGCAGAGCGCCGCGACCGCGGTGCAGGCGTGGAAGAACTCGTGGTGGCCGAACGTCGTGGGCCACGGATTCGGCCACTTGAGCCCATAGAGCACGCCGCCGATGCTGTAGAGCGCGCCACCGACGATCAGCAGCACCAGCGCCGCGACACCCGCACCCTCCATGATCGGCCCAACGAACCACGCGGCGACCCAACCCAGCAGCAGATACAGCGGCACACCGACCCAGCGCGGCGCCGACGGCCAGAACATCTTGAGCAGAACACCCGCGATGGCCCCGCCCCAGACGATCCAGAACAGCGTCCAGCCCTTCTCCGACGGCAATGCCAGCAGGGCGAACGGCGTATAGCTGCCCGCGATGAAGACGAAGATCATCGAGTGGTCGGCCCGCTTCATCCACTTGCGCGCGGACTCCGACTGCCAGTACACCCGGTGATAGGTGCCGCTGACCGCGAACATCGCGACGATCGTCAAGGTGTAGAGCAGCGTGGCCAGTCCCGCGCGAGTGGACTCCATCGACCACGACACCGACACCAGCGCGGCGCCTGCGATGAAGGCCACGATCGCCGCATACACGTGGATCCAGCCGCGCGCCCTGGGCTTCCCGAAAAACTTCTCGACGCCGTCGACGACGGCTTCGGGGAAGTCTTCGGCGTATACGCGCGGCGGCTGTTGCTGGGCCTCGTCGTCGGTCTCGATCTGGGCCATGTCACCTCCACTAATGCCCTGGGGGTTTCCAAACGTCACAGTAGTCTGAATCCTTGTGGTGATCATTCCTCGGCGGCTCAAGGAACCGATGTACCGCGTCTACGAGATGCGGCTGCGTCAGGGACTGTCGTCCTCGAAATCCGAACTGCCCCGCCACATCGCGGTGCTATGCGACGGTAACCGACGCTGGGCACGTGACGCCGGTCACGACGACGTCAGCTACGGCTACCGGATGGGCGCCCACAAGATCGCCGAGATGCTGCGCTGGTGCCAGGAAACCGGCATCGAGATGGCCACCGTCTACCTGCTGTCCACCGAAAACCTGCAGCGCGACCCAGGCGAGCTGGCGTCGCTCATCGAGATCATCACCGACGTCGTCGAGGAGATCTGCGCACCCGCCAACCGGTGGAGCGTGCGCACGGTCGGCGACCTCGAACTCATTGGCGAGGAGCCGGCCCGGCGGCTACGCGAGGCTGTCGAGTCGACGAACGGCAACGGCAGCGGCTTTCACGTCAACCTCGCGGTCGGCTACGGCGGGCGGCAGGAGATCGTCGACGCGGTGCGGGGACTGCTCGGCAAGGAACTGGCCGACGGCGCGACCGGCGACCAGCTGATCGAGGC
>JAVRPG010000573.1:0-2660 GCA_032162325.1 Mycobacterium sp.
CAACGACACCGCCGACTTCGACGACGCTGACCGCGGATTCATTGCCGCGCTCGAACCGTGCGTCGTCAAGGCCGCCGACGGTCGCGTGGTGTGGGACAACGACTCCTACGCATTCGTCACCGGCGACGCGCCTACGTCGGCGCATCCCAGCCTGTGGCGCCAGAGCAAGCTGTGCGCCAAGCAGGGCCTCTACGAAGTGGTCGACGGCATCTACCAGGTCCGTGGCCTCGACCTGTCGAACATCAGCTTCATCGAAGGCGACACCGGAGTCATCGTGATCGATCCGTTGATCTGCACCGAGACCGCGGCCGCCGCGCTGCAGCTGTATCGCACGCACCGCGGGAATCGTGCGGTCAGCGCTGTTATTTATACCCACAGTCACGTCGATCATTTCGGCGGCGTGCTCGGCGTGACGACGCAGGCGGACGTCGACGCGGGCCGGGTCGCAGTGATTGCGCCGGAGCACTTCACGCAGCACGCCGTCCAGGAGAACGTCTACGCCGGCACCGCGATGGCGCGGCGCGCCGCCTACATGTACGGCGCGGCGCTCGACCGCGGCCCGCAGGGTCAGGTGGGCTGCGGGCTGGGCCAGGTCGGCTCGACGGGCGAGGTCGCCCTGATCGTGCCGACGGTCGACATCCGCGAAACCGGGGAGACGCACACCATCGACGGCGTCGAGATCGAGTTCCAGATGGCGCCCGGCACCGAGGCGCCCGCCGAGATGCACTTCCATTTTCCGCGGCACCGCGCACTGTGCATGGCCGAGAACGCCACCCACAATCTGCACAATCTGCTGACGCTGCGCGGCGCACTGGTCCGGGATCCACACGGTTGGGCAGGTTATCTGACCGAAGCCATCGACCGCTTCGCCGACCGCACCGACGTCGTGTTCGCATCTCACCACTGGCCGACCTGGGGCCGCGACCGGATCGTCGAATTCCTTTCCCTGCAACGCGATATGTATGCCTATCTGCACGACCAGACCTTGCGGCTGCTGAACCAGGGCTTCACCGGCATCGAGATCGCCGAGAACTTCCAGATGCCGCCCGCCCTGCACAACGCATGGCATACCCACGGCTACTACGGCTCGGTCAGCCACAACGTGAAGGCCGTCTACCAGCGCTACATGGGCTGGTTCGACGGCAACCCCGGCCGGTTGTGGGCGCATCCGCCTGAGGCGCTCGGTCCTCGCTACGTCGACGCGATCGGGGGAATCGACCGCGTCGTCGACATCGCGCGCAAGGCCTTCGACGGAGGCGACTTCCGTTGGGCGGCAACGTTGCTAGACCATGCCATATTCACCGACCAGGACCACGCCGCGGCCCGAGAGCTCTACGCCGACACCCTCGAACAGCTCGCCTACGGCGCAGAGAACGCCGTCTGGCGCAACTTCTTCCTCGCCGGCGCGACCGAACTACGCGACGGTGTCTTCGGCACTCCGGTTCAGACGTCCGCGTCGATACTGGGCCAACTGACACCGGAGCAGATGTTCGACACCTTCGCGATCAACATCAACGGGCCGCGGGCATGGGATCTCGACGTGGCCGTCGACGTCACCTTCCTTGACGTTGACACCAACTACCGGCTGACGCTGCGCAACGGCGTGTTGGTGTACCGCAAGGTGGCCGCCGACGAGTCAACGGCGAACGCCACCGTCAGACTTGCAAACAAACTGCGGCTGTTGACATTTGCCGCCGGAGACAGCGACTCGCCCGGCGTGGAGATCATCGGGGACGCCGACGCGCTGCCGTCGATCATCGCGGTGATCGATCGGCCGGACCCGAACTTCAACATCATCACGCCGTAGCGGGAACAGACCGGCACTCCCGCGGGGTTGCAACGGCCATGATCTTGAACGTGCTGCGGCTCACCCTCAAGGACGACACCACGCCCGAAGAGCGCAACGACGTGCTGGCGGCGTTGCGGCGCACCGCGTCGCTGCCGTGGGTGTCGTTTTGGTCCGTCGGACCGGCCTTCGACGATCCGGCCAGCTTCGGCTACGTCGTCGCGATAGACGACCTCGACGCGTTGGAGAAATACATGCACGACCCAGTTCATCTGGCGGGCGACGATGTGATCCTGCCGCGGGTGGCGCGACTATCGGCGGTGCGGTTCTCCGACGACGACGATCCCGATATCGGGTCGAAAGTGTTCGCACTGCATCAGGCCAAGGTCGCGAAGTACCCCGAATGGGGACGGTTAGTGGAGTCGATCTCCGTCGCCTAACCGCAGGAGTCGTCCGAACCGGCGACGCTCTTGTCGCCCGCCTCCGAGCGACAACCAAGCGACTTCAGCTCGCTGACGGCAATCTCAGCGACATTGTCGCTGAGAGGCGGGCAATTTGGATATTGCCGGGCGCCGAGATACCTGAGGTGATCGTGACAGTTGGCAATTGCCAGAGTCGCTCAGGGAATGCCGCCGTCCACCCGGATGATGGATCCGCTGGTATATGTCGACGCGTCTGACGCCAGATACAAGGCGGCGCCGATGATTTCGGGTGGCTGACCGAGCCGCTTGAGCGCAAAGCGTTGCGCGCCTGCCGTCGTCGCCTCGATGTCCCACGCCTTGCTGATGTCGGTGAGGAAGGGGCCGGGCATCAGCGTGTTGACTCGCACGGTCGGCCCGAACGCCAACGCGAGCCCTTCGGTCAACGCGTTGAG
>JAVRPG010000574.1:0-3122 GCA_032162325.1 Mycobacterium sp.
CCGCCCAGTGGGGGTCTGAATCGCAGCGGAAGCGGCCAGGGCCACCGGTGTGGCGGCGATCGCTGCCTCGACAACCCCGGCCATCAACAGCGCTGAGGTCTGATGTCGATCGACATAGCGGCGCGAATTCGATGGCTGGGTCCGTTCGTCCCTGTCTCCCAGAATTGGGCTCCCGCCAACACATGTCGTCATCGCTGGCACCCATCGATGGTCCCGCCAGCTGGAATCTGCGCCTACGCCCAAAGATCATCGGGATGTTCGCTTGACAGCGCCTCGCAGCGCGTGAATCACTCGAGGCGGAACGCGACAGGGGCCGACAGGGTGTGGGGGTCGCCTGCGAAGGCGGCGGCTTGGATGACGACGGACGAAGCGGCGGGTTCGAAGCCGCGCGCGGTCCAGCGCTGCAGCGGCCGGGTTGATCCGGTCAGATACAGGCGGGCGCGGGCTCCAGCGGCGAGGGGGACGGTATCGAAGCCGAGCAGCACGCGGCGTGGGAAGTCATCGCCGGTATCGATGCAGCCGTAAAGTTGCACGACGTGGCGACCGGCGCGTTCGCCGGTGTTGGTCACTGTGACTGCTGCCTCGAACGCGTCGCCGACCAGGTCGTCGACCGCGAGGTCGGCGAGTGCAAAATCGGTGTATGACAAGCCGAAGCCGAGCGGGAACGCTGGTGCGTGACCGTCGCGGTCGAGCAGACGCTGCCCGAACCATTTGTCGTAGCTGATGGTGCTCACCGTTGTGTCGAAGAACGGCAGGTGCTCTTCCGACATCGGAATGGAGAACGGCAGCCGGCCGGAAGGGTCGACCTGACCGAGCAGCACGTCGGCCAGAGCGTGGCCGCCCTCCGTCCCGCCATACCAGCTGATGAGGACGGCGGGCACCACGTCTCGCCATTCCTCCATGATCACCGCCCCACCGGTAACGATTGCGACAACCGTCCGCGGATTCGCGACCACCACCGCGCGAATGATCTCGGCATCAACCGGGCGAAGCCGTAGGCTCGGGCGATCGCCGCCGACGCCCACACTGCCGACGACGCTCACCTCGGGGCCGCCGCCGGCAGTCACCAGATTTTTTAGGAGTCGCCCCGCGTCGGCATTGTCGCCGACCGGCGGGAAGGTGGCGAGCAGCCTTCCGTCGGCGAAACCGGTGGTACCGATGTACTCGCCCTCGTCCTCGGCGGTGCACCCCACGACCACCACGGCGACGTCAGCCGCGCCTGCAGCTTGGGCCGCAACGGTCGGCGCGTCGGCCCCGACATGGTTGATCACCACGTCGGGCAGCGCGGCGCGCAGCCCGGCCAGCGGCGTGACGACCTCCGGGGAGCGCACATCGGAGGATCCATGATCGCCGGTGTTCGCAACATCGGCGAGACGCCCGATCACCGCGACGCTGCCTAGCGCACCCGGATCGAGGGGCAGCAAGGGGGCGCCTTGGATTGCATCGTTTTTGAGCAGCACCATGCTTCGGGCGGCAACGTCGCGGGCCAGAGCACGGTGCCCCTCCGAGAACACCACCGACGCGGCAGGCTCCGCGGCGTCGCGCGTCGCGTATGAGCGCAGCTGGGTGCCGAGAATGCGGCGGGCGGCGCGGTCGACGTGCCCCCAGGTAACCCCTCCGCTCTGGAGCGCTTCCGGCAGATGCTGGGCGCGTTGCTGGGCGAACGGCTGCTCCACGTCGAGACCGGCGCGCACTGATTTCGCGGCGTCGCGCAGACCCCACACGAAGTCCGAGACTGTCACGCCGGTAAAGCCCCACTCACCACGGAGCACCCCCTCGAGCAGGTGATCGTTCTCCCCGGCCCACTCGCCGTTGACCGAGTTGTATGCGGTCATGATTCCGGCAACGCCTTCCTCAACAACCCGGCGGAAGTGCGCAAGGTACACCTCGTGCAGGGTCGCGTCATCGGCTGTGACGTCGACCGTGAACCGCGCGTTTTCCATCGAGTTGAGCGCGTAATGCTTCGCGACCGCCATCGCGTTGCGCTGCACGCCGCGGATCAGTGCTGCCCCCAACTCGCCAAGCAGGATTGGATCCTCGCCGTACGATTCCTGCGCCCGTCCCCACGCAGGATGCCGTGGCAGGTTGATGCACGGGCCGCCGAAGAAGTTGGCTCCCTGCGCACGCGCTTCGAGGCCGATCGCCGTGCCCACCCGCTCTTCGAGCTCACGATCCCAGGTCGCTCCGCGCGCCATGGAAACGGGGAAGGCGGTCGAGTGCCCCATCACTACGCCGCGCGGGCCATCGGTAAACAAGAGGCCCGGAATGCCCAGCCTTTCAACGCATCCCATCGGGATGGGCGTCCTGTTGTATCCGTTGCCGAGCATGTCTGCCAAACCGTCCCAGAACGGGAGGTCGCCGTCGAGCAGCCCGAGCTTCTCCGCAGGCGTCAACTCGGCCACCAGCTCCTCGACGAGGAGCTCGAGCCGTTCGCCGGCGCGCAAGCGCTCCACTGACTGAGAGAATGCGCTCGAGGTGCTTGAACATGTCATGGCAAGAAGTCTCCGCAGTTGGCGGCCATCTCTTCTGCCGCCTAGCCACACGCTACCTCGGGACACAGCGATGGACTGATCTGAAGAAGTGCCAAGTCTTATGAGACACAACACAGCTCATCGAGCTGGGACAGCTTGGCGAGCTGCTGGTCAGCATTGTCGCGAGTGCCAAGGGTTTTGAGAACCCACTTTGCGCAGTGGGTTGTTTCGTACGTTCAGCTGGGCTCGCGGAGTGG
Organism: Mycobacterium sp.; assembly: GCA_032162325.1. GTDB lineage: Bacteria > Actinomycetota > Actinomycetes > Mycobacteriales > Mycobacteriaceae > Mycobacterium. The sequence continues at coordinate 2,729 of JAVRPG010000574.1, forward strand.
GAGGCCGGCAGCGCGATAGATCGCATCGATGACGGTCATGTTCTCGACCGCGTCTTCCGGCGTCGTCTTCACCGGTTCGCCGCGCAGCACTGCCGCGGCGAAAGCGTCGAGCTGATATGCATAGGACGCGCGGCGCGGGAACCGCTCCACACGTTTGCGTTCGGCGGTTCGGACCGAGAGCCGGTGGAAGAACTGGGGATTTGTCGGATTGAGCACACGCAGCTCGCCGTGGTCGCCAACCACCCTGGCGCTGACATGCAGCAGATCCGATGACCACATGGAGCAGCGGACCCGGCCAGTGTGCCCGTCCGGAAAGCGCAACTCGGCCGTCATGGCCCGGTCGGTCTGTCGATCGCGAAGTTTCGCCTGGGCCGAAACGACTTCAGGGGTTCCA
>JAVRPG010000575.1:0-15409 GCA_032162325.1 Mycobacterium sp.
CACTGGGTCGGGTTCACCTTGCCCGGCATGATCGACGAACCTGGCTCGTTGGCAGGCAACAGCAGTTCGCCGAAGCCGCATCGTGGGCCCGAGGCGAGCCAACGCATGTCGTTGGCGATCTTCATGAGCGCGACCGCAAGACCGCGTAGCGCCGCGTGCGCCCGAACCATCGGGTCGAGGGATCCCAACGCGGCGAACTTGTTGGGAGCCGTGACATACGGTGCCCCAGTCAGTTTCGCCAACTCTGCCGCGACATCCGCACTGAAGCCGGCGGGCGCGTTCAACCCCGTCCCGACCGCGGTTCCGCCGACCGCCAGTTCCAACAGTCCCTCGCGGGCGTGGCGGAGTTCGTCGATGCAGGCGCCCAATTGAGCTGCGTAACCTGACCATTCCTGCCCCACGGTCAGTGGCACGGCGTCCTCGAGGTGGGTGCGGCCGATCTTGACGACGTCGGCCCACTGCTTTGCCTTGGCGTCGATCTCGCTCTGCAGCGCCTGCACTTTGGGTATCAGCCGGTCATCGAGTTCGGTGACGGCGGCGATGTGCATCGCGGTGGGGAACGTGTCGTTGCTGCTCTGTCCCATGTTGACGTGGTCGTTCGGGCCGACCGGCTGCTGACTGCCGAGTTCGCCACCGAGGAGCTGGATCGCGCGGTTGGAGAGCACCTCGTTGACGTTCATGTTGCTCTGCGTGCCGGAACCGGTCTGCCAGACGAACAACGGAAACTCACCGTCGAGCTTTCCAGCGATTGCCTCGTCGGCCGCTTGGACGATGACCTTTGCCCGCCAGGCGGACAGCCGGCCCGCGCGCTCGTTGACCAGCGCGCAGGCTTTCTTCACCAGACCGTAGGCGTGGTAGACCTCGATCGGCATGTGGTCGTTCCCGATCGAGAAGTGGATCAGCGAACGCTGCGTCTGAGCGCCCCAGTACCGATCCCCGGGAACATCGACAGACCCGAGACTGTCGAACTCGCTACGCGATCCCTGGGCGTCTATCCCCACCGGAACGTCCGTGTAGGTCGGGATGTCGTCGTTGGTTGCTTCTGGCATTGCGTTCTCCTCTGGTTGCCGTTTTCATCAGGCAAAGTCGGCGCTGCGGTGGCGTCGCCATTCGGCCGTCGCGATGACCCCGGAAACGGGACCCACGCATAGCAGCGGCGTTGCGCTGGCCGAACTCATCAGCATCAGACCACCACAAGCCGCACCACCCACCGCTGCGATCAGCGATGCGATGCCCGCCGCATCGCTGCGTGCCCGTGGCACTTGTGCCCGAGCCGCGATCAGGCCGGTCAGCGTTCCGGTGAGGTACGTGGTCTCCAGGGTGACGCCAAGACCGCGCATCGCCGCGCCTTGCAGCCCCGTGCTCGCCGCGGCGGCCCCGAGCAATCTCGCTTGAGCTTCGCCGACGGGGGCCGCGTGCGACACGGCCCAGCCGATCGCCAGTGTGCACTGCGCTTGGGCATAGACGGTGGTGTGCGCGACCTCATGCTCGATCCACTCGGCGGGCGCTGCCGTCTCCAGATGGACGTACACCAGGAACACCGGGACACGCGACACCGCCCATTTCTTCTTCCGCTCTTCGGTCACAGGCACCGTAATGCTGCCATCGTTATTCGGAGCTTTGGTGCCGGTCTTGATCTGGACTCGGACACCACCGGGCATCAGGTCGGCCGTCACATCAACGGCGAGATGATCTTCCCCGCCCGAGAACTCCCCGTGAGCGATTCCCGCCTGGGCGATTAGAAACCGGAAGTACATGACGCCGAGGCGACCTATCCGGTCGGAACCTGTGATGGACTGAGCCCTAGTCACGGGGTCAGACTAAGGGGTTCCGCAGGTATGTAGTCGCCGGTCGAAGAGGTTGTGCCGAACCTTTTACCTGCATCGGTCGTGAGTCGTCGCGGGTATGACCAAGGCGGCAGCTATTGCGCGAGATCGCCGGGTGCGCAAAGCCTGGCCCGCCAAGCCAGCGACCCCAGGACACCCGAGCGTGATCCCCGGCTCCGGCGATTCTGCTGGTCGACCGCCTGAGGCTAGCGGTCGGGCGTGGTCGCGAGGGTCGTTACGCACATCGACGGGTCGATCTTGAGCATGATCCGACATTTCATTTGGTTCATTTGGTGAAGACCGATTGCAGGTAGCAGGTATGCCAGAGTGCCGTTGGCCAGGGGGTCTGATGGGGGTCACCGGTGCAGACAACGGCTGCCTGGAACGCAACCATGAGGTGGTTCCTTCCGGTGTTCACCGTCGACCCGGCGACATGGATCGCCCCAGGGAACGCCTCTTCAGCTCATCGCGCAGGCAGTCAAACATGGGGCCAACACACAGAGTTCGATCCATCAACTAAGGGGAATCACAATGACCCACATACATTCTGGAGTCGCGGCGATGGGTGTTGATGTCCAAACGCAGGACGGCCGGGATTCACTCCCGTCCGCGTCTGGCCAGTCAATTGCCGGAGTCATCATCCCCGACACTGTGCTTGTGCGGGACGTCACGGCATTGATCCGGGAGGCCGAGGATGATCTGCTCTTCGACCACTCCCGGCGGGTGTTCCTGTTCGGTGCGTTGCAGGGTCAGCGCCGCGGTCTGCAGCCGGACCTGGAGCTGCTCTACGTTGGCGCGATGTTTCACGACATCGGACTCACCGCGCGCTACCGCAACTCAAACCTTCGCTTCGAAGTCGACGGCGCCAACGCCGCCCGAGACTTCCTGCTTGACCACGGCGTTGACGAGGTCGCCGCTCGGAAGGTGTGGTTGAGCATCGCTTTGCACACCACTCCGGGAGTGCCTGAATTCCTCGACCCCGAGATCGCGTTGGTCACTGCGGGTGTGGAAACCGACGTTCTGGGCATCGGCCGCGATGAACTGCCCGCGGAATCACTGGACGCCGTCACCGCGGCTCACCCGCGACCGGACTTCAAAAACCGCATCCTTCGGGCGTTCACCGACGGCAATGTGCACCGCCCGAGGACCACGTTCGGCAACGTCAACGCTGATGTTCTGGCCCACTTCGACGACTCCTTCGTCCGCGACGACTTCGTCGACATCATCCTCAACAACAACTGGCCCGAGTAGAGGCGCACAGCACAACGGGCAGAAAAGGACAGCTCGCGGTGAGGGGCATCAGCTGGTCTCGGCGGCCAGTCCGGGCAACAGGATGGCGACCAGACCGTCAGCATGGGCTTCAATCCACTTGGGATTGTTTGGATTCCGGCCCGTAAGTAGGCGAACCTCGGGTGCGTTGACGTAGGGCAACGATGCGCCCCCGATGAGCACATAGTAGAGGATCTCGTGGTCGATCGGAGCGGCGACGCCAGCGTTTCGGAGTACCTGCCATGCCGGTTTGATGCCGTGGAAGAATGGCTTCAGGTAGATCTGTGTCATCCACACCGAGCGGTCGGTGGCTGTCGTGCCTTCAACGACGATGATCTGGTTGAGCTCAGGATGCTCGGCCGCGAATCGCACGAATCGTCGTATTCCCTCGGCAAACGCCGCCGCAAGCTCGGGCACCTCAACGTCGGCCGCATCTGCCGGCAACACGCCCCACAATGCCTTGCGCAGCAGCCCGAAGAGGTAATCCACCGCCGCGGTCCACAGGGCTGCCTTCGACTCGAAGTGGTAGTTGATCTGCGGCTGATGCGCCTGAATACGCGCAGCGATGGCGCGCGTCGAGGCTCCGTCGAAGCCTTTGGCGCCGAACTCGACCAACGCCGACTTCAGCAGCTCCTCCCGGATATCGGCCCTCGGTCGGCGGTGGCGGACCGTGGTGGGCGCTTTGGCCTTGCGCTGCATCAAATGAAGCGTACCGTATTATCAACTGATAATATCGGGGATGTGAGAAGTCGTGAACGCTCACCTGCCGCCGTCGAAGGATTCATTCACACACCGACGGATCGAGCCTGCTGCCCTCCGGTTGACGGCCGTCCGTTCGGATGTTCTGCGTCTCTGCCCTGTGAGGCCCCGACCTGGGGCCGTAAGCGGCCGTTCCGAGTCGCCGACGAGTGAGTTTGCGTGAACATCAAAATGAGGTCACTGGTGCGGGGCTGCATGCTGCGCTCTGTGGCCGCGCCGGATGCCGTTGATGCGCAAAGGGATGCGTTATCGCGGCGCTCAGGACCGCTGGCGCTGTTGACGCCGCCGACGGCCCCGCCGCTCATGTTCGGGCTGACAGTTGCCGCGTCGCTTGTCGTCGCGGAGACCCTCATCCTGTACCCGCTCAAGGTCCTGGCCCCCGAGAACACCCTGGGTTTGGTCTATGCGTTGGGCGTCCTGGTTGTCGCGATCGTGTGGGGGTTTTGGCTGGCCGCTGCGACGTCGATAGTCAGTGTCTTGGCATTTGACTTCTTCCATCTCCCGCCTATCTTCTCCCTCACTCCGACGAGTGCCTGGGATGTGGTCGCCCTCACGATCTATCTGATCCTTGCGATGTTGGCCAGCACGGTGTCGGAGCGGGCGCGCGCGGATGTCGCCGAGGCATATCAGCGCCGCAGGGAGTTTGAACGGTTCTTCAATCTCTCCTCCGACTTGATGGCCATCCGAGGTACCGACGGCTACTTCAAGCGCGTCAATCCCGCCTTCGAGCAGACGCTGGGATATTCGCGCCAGGAGCTACTCGGGCGCCGGTTTCGCGACATCGTCGATCCCGCGCACGAAAGGCCGGCACTCGACATTCTCGACGAGCCCTCCAGCCGCGGTGGACCCGTGCGATTCGAGGACCGATGCCTGCGCAGCGACGGAACGGTCGTTTGGCTGGACTGGACCGTGGCGTCGGACCACGGGGTGATCTACGGGGTCGCCCGCGACATCACGAAGCGCCGGCGCCAGCAACACGAACTGCGCGTGCTCGCTGACCACCAGGCGTCGCTGCGGCGGGTGGCGACACTGGTTGCCCGTGGCGTTGCCCCTTCGGAGGTGTTCTCGGCGGTGGCCGCGGAGTTGGCCCTGTGTCTTGGAATGCACCACTCCTGCCTGTTCCGCTACGAAAACGATGGCGCCGGCGTACTGCTTGCGGCGGGCAAGGACCCCGGCTGGATGAAAGTCCCGATTGGGACGCAGGTTTCGTTTGAGGGCGACAACATCCCGGCGATTGTGTACCGCACGGGCCGGACTACCCGAATGGATAGCCACCGCCTGGAGCAGGCTCGCGGCGTTGGCTCCGCTTACCTACGCAAGCTCGGCGTCCGCTCCACGGTCGGAGCGCCGATCGTCGTCGCCGGCCGTCTGTGGGGAGTCGCAGGCGTCGCTTCAACGCAAGCCGATCGGCTGGCCCCTGACATCGAAGCGCGCATGGCCGATTTCACCGAGCTGGTCGCGACGGCGATCGCCAACGCCCAGACGCGCGCCGAACTCACCGCATCACGGGTACGGATCGTGGCCGCCGCCGACGACGCACGGCGACGCTTCGAACGAGATCTGCACGACGGCGCCCAACAGCGGTTGGTTGCCCTCGGTCTCGAGTTGCGCGCCGTGCAGGCTGGCCAGCCCGTCGAAGCGCGCGCACTCAAACAGCAGATATCGAACATTGTCGACGGGCTAACAGCCGTCTCGAAGGAGGTTCAGGAGATCTCACGCGGAATTCATCCCGCGATCCTGTCCAACGGCGGGCTCGGGCCCGCGCTCAAGGCGCTGGCCCGCCGCTCGACCGTTCCGGCCGAATTGCAAGTCAGCGTCGACCGACGGTTGCCCGACTCTGCAGAGGTTGCTGCCTACTACATCGTCGCCGAAGCCCTCACCAATGCGGCGAAACACGCGCAAGCATCCGTCGTGAATGTGTGCGTCGAGATCCGCAGTGGAGACCTGCATCTGGCGATTCGAGACGATGGAATCGGAGGAGCCGACACGGCCAAAGGGTCCGGGCTCATCGGCCTGGTCGACCGCGTCGAGGCATGCGGCGGCAAGATGACGATCACAAGTCACGCCGGACGCGGAACCTCACTCCACGTTGGCATCCCGCTATGACGATCCGACGCCCACCCTCGGTTGGGCCGCTCAGGAAACCCACACCTCCGCGGGGGTACGATTGCGGTCTCAACTCAGATCGTGTTTTGCGGTGTTAATGGCCGGCCGCTGCGCACCAGGTGTCAACCAGTGGACCCTTGGGGCGGCTGGCCGGTCGGGTCAGGTTGATGAGGCGATGAGTTGGCAGGCCGATGCGTCGGGTGTCCGCCGGGCGCGGGAACGGTTTTTGTCGTCGGGGTGGCCTGGTGAGGGCACCCCGCGGACAGACTTGCTCGATTCGTGGCGGCGCTCACAGGCGTCGGGCGTCCACCCGGACCAGTTCAGCGCACCGTTCGTCCGAGAGCCCGATGCCGACTCGCCGCTGACTGTCGCGGCCGCGCCTGTGCTGCAGCAGATCACCGACGACCTATCAGCGTTTGCGGTCAGCGCAATTCTCACCTCAGCGGACGGCCTTGTGCTGCAACGAGTCGCGTCGGACGTGAGCATTCTGAATGTTTTGGACACGGTGCTGCTAGCTCCCGGTTACAGCTACGCCGAGCAGTTCATCGGCACGAACGGGATCGGCACCGCGCTGCAGACCGGTCAACCCACGTTCATTCGAGGCGACGAGCATTACGCCGGGACGCTGGGCCGCCTCGCGTGCGCAGGATCGCCGATACACGACCCCATTACGGGAAGAGTCGTAGGTGTCGTCGACCTGACATGCTCGGCCGGCCAGTCTGACCCGTTGCTGTTCGCGCTAGCCAAGCGTGCCGGCAGCCAGATCCAGGACCGGATGAGCGCCTTGGCGCACGAGAGCGAGACCGCTCTCCTGGCAGCCTATCGGGAACAGGCCCGACGGTTCCCACTGGGCGTCCTGGCGATCGGCGGCGACGTGGTACTGATGAACCGCCACTTGCGGCAGGTGCTGACCGCAGGCGACCAGATCGCGCTGCTGGAACAGGCGTCGGAGCTACTCTCTTCGAGGGTGACTGGAACCGTGTTGGCCGTCCTGCCTAGCGGCAACGCCGTCAAGGTTGCGATCGTCGAGCGGGCGGCGACACGCGGCCACAGCGCCAACGCCGTGTTCCACGTCCACCTCGCCGCCGATGCGGCCGCCCCCCGGCTTGACGCTGTCGAGCCACGCACGCGGTTGGTCGCGGCAGGCCGCGACATGCTGAGCATGCTTGCGGAGCAACAGGCTTCGTTGCGGCGGGTCGCGACACTGGTGGCGCGTGGGTTCGATCCACATGAGGTTTTCGCGGCGGTGGCCGAGGAGTTGGCGCGGTGCCTGGACGTGCATTACTGCACCCTGATCCGCTACGAGCCCGACGGGGCAGCGATTCTCGTCGCGGGCCACCATGAGCCCGATGGGATGAAAGTGCCTGTGGGGAAGCGATTTTCGCTCGACAGCGAGACGGTGGCGGCGTTGGTTTTCCGCGGCGGCGAGGCCGCCCGGATGGACAGCCACGACAACGCCCGCGGTCCCGGCGCCGCGTACATCCGTCAACTTGGTGTCCGTTCCGCGGTCGGAGCGCCGATCATCGTTGATCGCCGGCTGTGGGGCGCTGCGATCGTCGGGTCGAGACAACACGAGCCGCTGCCCCCCGACACCGAGACACGGGTAGCCGACTTCGCAGACCTCGTTGCAACCGCGATCGCCAGCGCGGAGGCCCGCGCGCAATTGACCGTATCTCGGGCACGGATCGTGGCGGCCGCAGACGAGGCGCGTCGCCGGTTCGAACGCGACCTGCACGACGGCGCTCAACAGCGGCTTGTCTCCTTGGCGCTGGAACTGCGGACCGCGGAAGCGTCGGTGCCCCGCGAACTGGATCCGCTCAAGGAGCAGATTGCTCACATCGCCACAGGATTGGCCGCGGTTTCGGAGGAGCTGCGCGAGATCTCGCACGGGCTGCATCCGGCCATCCTGTCGAAGGGGCTCGGCCCTGCGCTCAAGACGCTGGCCCGCCGCTCCGCGGTTCCGGTCGAGCTCGACGTCGCTATCGACGTGCATGTACCGCAACCTGTCGAAGTGGCCGCCTACTACGTTGTCGCGGAAGCCCTTACCAATGCGGCCAAACACGCCCGAGCGTCCAAGGTGGATGTATGCGTCGACATCGAGGGGGCATCTCTTCGTCTGATGATTCGCGACGACGGTGACGGCGGGGCCGATGCCGCGAAGGGATCCGGACTCACCGGCCTCATCGACCGCGTCGAGGCCCACCGCGGCACGTTGGCGATCTGGAGCCCCGTCGGACACGGGACCTCTTTGTTTGTCACGATCCCGCTCGAGGCAGCGTGAAGCGGAACGCCTCACCGGGATCAGATGCCGTCGGACACCGCACGCTCCGCAGTCCGGAACCGGGATCTACAATGCGACTTACGTCAGCGCCGGAATGTCTCAGCGGCCTTGAAATGGGCGTCGCGGTCACCCATCTCATTGCGAAACCAGGTGTTTCGGCGCCACCGGGCGAACCGATCCTGCAGGCGTGCAATGCGAGCGCTGCCATGTGCCAACAGGTCGATCGTGAGGTTGATCGGAATCTGAAGGGGCGGGAGGAGCGCCCACGGCCATGGGTTGGGCATGTCGTAGGACCGGTAGAAGCGGCCCGGCAGGAAGTAGCGGGTGTAACCGAGCTGGATTCGATAATTGAACTGGTCGCGAATCGCCTTGCGAGGACCCGTGCCCTCCTTCGGTATGAACGCGCGTGGATATGACTCGATGAGTTCGCGACCGTCCTCGCCCGCGCCGAATGCCCGTTTGGCGAAATAGAGCGTCATCAGCTGGCCGGCCTCGCGCAGATCTGCTGGGTACCAACGGGGTTGGACGCCCATCAGGTGCCCCACGTATCGCCAGAAGTGCATCATCGCTTCGGTGTCGGCGGTGGTCGATCGGTAGCCGAGTTTGTGCATGCCCAGCCCTGTGCCGAACCCGCCGGACAGGAGCGTGATGGTGGCTTCGGCCTGGTTGATCGGTTTACCCCACGCGGCCAGGTTCCACTGCGGGTGCCGGGTGATCCGTTGCCGGAGAAAGACGTGCATGATGCGAACCCGCATGGCGGTGGAGCGGCCGGGCGCTCCAGGTCTGGTGCCGCCCGGGTCGGACACGTCGATCCAGAAGCGCGCGGTCTCCATGAAGCGGTTGAGGGCGGCGTCACCCGCGTATTTGCCGGTCATGCTCAGCGGCTGCACGATCGGATTTTCGGTATACGCGAGCAACGTGCCGACACCCAGAAAGCTGAAGACGGCCGGGCCACACCGCCGGAAAAGGAACGCGCCGCGTTCGACCAGATCGTGATCGACCCATGGCGGATCCTTTTCAAATTCCTCGAACAGTCGCACCATCGACGCCGGCGCATCGGGAACGGACTCGATTCCGTGTTCGAGAGCCTGGTCCAACATGGCCCTGCCGTGGGATGAGTTGCCGTCGATGTAGGCGTCTTGTACGAAGGCTTCAGCGACCGGATCTGCGTCGTAGTATCCGTGTGCAAAGTCGAGGATGTGGTCGTGCGACGGCAGTGTGCCAGCGGGGCCGAACATCTTGATGCCGCGACGTTTACGCTGCCCGGAACGTCGACTGCGCTTGCTCAGAAACGCCTCGAAGTCTATCGGGATCTGATCGATCTGAGTCTGCGAAACATCGTCGACAGTCACAGGTGAACCTCTTCTATGTTGAGCTGGACCAGTTCGCCCTGGATCCATGGCTGGAGATCTGTCAAGAACACGGACTCGCCATTTCGTTGCATGTCAAGCCATTTCTGCAGCGCCTGTGGAGCGGGGCCGGACAATATGGTGGATACGTTCGCTGTGCTTTCGCGCTGAAGGCTCTCGGCCGGGCTCAAGACAAGGTTTTCATTGAAGACTTTCTTCTGTGCCGCGATGGTGTCCCGGTTTCGGCGGGCGTACCGCGCGCCAAGCTCCTTGGCTTCGTCGATGAGCTCATCCGGGGGAACCAGTCGATTCACCAGGCCCATTTGGTGCGCCTCCTGAGCGGAGTACATCCGGCCCTCGAGCATCATCTCCAGCGCCCTGGCGGGCCCGATGAGCTGAGCCAGTCGCTGACCCCCGACGGTGGTGGTCAAACCAATGAGCAGCTCGGGAAGTATGAAGCCCACGGATTCGTCATCCGCCGCCAGGCGGACGTCGAAGCAGACCGACATCTCCAATCCTCCACCGCCGCAAGGCCCCCCGATCGCAGCGAGGTAAACTGCGGGCGATCGCATGACACGCAGCACGACCTGATTGAATCGCGGAACGCTCAAGAATTGGCTGAGAGGAGTTCGTTCCAGTGCCTGTTCGCCGCCCGGTACGGCACCGACGACATTGACGCCCCGCATGAGATTGAACAGCGCGTGACCGGATATAGGTCGCCCGACACGCTGAGCGGCGGCGAGAATCTCGGCGATGTCGAAGTGTGTGATGTAGCGCTTCGGTACGCCTCCAGTGAGCACGACCGCACCGACGCTGACGTCGGCGTCGACGGCTGCGGTGAGGGTGTCAAGATCCTTCTGCTTCCGCGCCGTCATGTAGTTATGCGGCGGATCGCAGAACCGAACAGTGAGTACTCGATCGTCCTGCTCGACAGTCAGTGTGTCGAGTTCAAGGTCGCGTGCGTAGGTCGCCATCATCAGCCTTCACCGCTCAGCTGTACTTCACGACGGTGCGCTGCACGCCGAGGTCGATCGCTCCGTCGTCGGTCGCCACGGCGGCCTCGATGATGTCGCCGTGCCGAAGATATTTCGGATTCTTGGCTTGCCTCGAGAAGAAGGTCTTCCACTTCAGCTGGTCCGGAAGCAGCGACCCGATGATCTCGATTGGCTTGGGTGGTGCGCTGATTGCCGTGCCGACGGGAGTACCAGTCAAAAGCAGGTCCCCGGCATCGAGACGCTGAAACCGCGACAGCGCCTGCAGTGCCTGCACGGGTGGGTAGATGATGTCGCCGTCGACGAGCATGTCCTGGCGGATCTCACCGTTCACCCGCAGCCGCAGCCGAAAGTCACCGAAGCGCTTGAGCTCGTCGGCGTCCATTAGCACCAGCGCCGGCCCGACCGGAGTGAACGTCGGATACGACTTCGCTTCGTAGAACTGCGTTTTGGTCAGTTGCACATCGCGCGCCGAAACGTCATTGGTCACCACCAGCCCGCAGACGTAATCCGGGAGGTTGGCTTCGGTGATCGTGGTGCCGACAGGCATATCGCGGCCGATGACCAGACCGATCTCCACCTCGTAGTCGAGCAGCCGCACGTGCTGGGGTTTGACGATGTCGTCCAGTGGACCGCTGATGGAGCCGGATGCCTTGCGGAAGAAGGCCAGTGGGGTGTTGGCGGGGTCCCGCCCGGCGTCTTTGACATGGGAGGCGTAGTTGGTCATTTGTGCCACCACCCGGCACGGGGCGGTGATCGGGGACAGCAGTTGCAGGCTATCCACCGGCACGGTGTCGGTGCTACGTTCGGCCGCCTCGATGGCGGTTCGGTCGGCCAGCAGCTGGCGTGTGGTGGCAGCCGCGGTGGTGATTCGAGCGGCCCCGGTTGGGGCTTGCACCCACCAGGCGTCGGCGGTGCGCAGGATTGACACGGTCATCTTGAGTCCTTGGATCGTGGTTGGCGCTAGGAGTTGGCCACGGCGAGCAAGCCGCGGAGGCTGGTCAGGTCGAATTCGTTGTCGTCACGCAGCGCGCTGATCACCGAGCGAAGTTCCCGCAGGGATTCGCGGCCGGGCGCAATGCCGAGAAAGTCTTTGGTGATGGGGGGTCCCCATTGGGAGAGCCCGGACGCGGTGAAGGGAGCCCAACCCGGCTCGAGCGTGCTGTCGAACATGTCACCGTCGCTGAAGTGCTCGACCAAGAAACCGTCGGGATCGCGCCAATAGTCGAAGATCTGGCTTCCCTGGATGTGGCGGCCGATTCCCCACGAGCGGTGATAGCCGAGCTCGGCGAGGTAGTGGGCGCCGGCGCCCATCGCGTCGATGTCGCTGACCTGGTAGGCCGAATGGATGTAACGGTTGGACGGGCCAAGGGCGATCGCCAGGGTGTGGTGATCGGCCGGAGTTTGGCCGCGATCGCAGCGGATGAAGCTCATCACCGGTCCGCGTTTGCGCCGCCCGGGGTAGTACAGGAAGTCGCTGACGAGCATCCCGAGGTGATCGAGGTACCAGTTGAGCGTCTCGCGGTACTTGGTTGTCTGCATCACCACGTGTCCGAGCCGCTGGACCCGCGTCGGCACGCGCGGCGGGCGTTGCGTGGCGTTGACCCGCCGGAGTTCGTGCCCAAAGTTGAACTGGTGCGGCGGCTGCGTCGGCAGTACCTCCAGCTGGTGCGTGCCGTGCACCACCCGGACGGTTACACCGCTGGGATCGACCAGGTCGACCGCCATGCCGCCGAGTGACTCGGGCAGCGCGCGGATTCTGGACCCGGTCGCCTCGGCCAGCCGCAGCACATCGGATTGGTCCTGTGCAGTGTATGCGGCTGCGACGAATCTGGACCGGGGACCGCGGCGGATCAGCACGCAGTTTGACCCGGCATCGGTGCCACGCAGGAAGAGGTCGTCGGTCGTGCGAAGTGCGGTGCCAAAGCCGAACGCGCGCGAAAACGTTTCAGCCCGAGTCAGATCCGGCTTCTCGAACTCCAACCACGCAATGTCGGAAACCTTGATGATCGGGTCACGTGACCGCCCTGGGTGCTCTCCTTCGCGCGCGCCCTGAGCACTGTGCAGATCGTTGTGCGCGCCGACAACATGGCCGCTCATCAGTCCTTCTGCTCTCCAAATGGCAATTGCGCCTCGAAAAACTCGACTGCTCCGCTGTGTTCGAGCTTCACGACATCGAAGCCAAGCTCCTTCAGCCACATTTCGATCTCACCTGCGCGCGGAGCGTTTCCAAACACCCCGGCGCGACGCAACATTGCGATCAACGCATCCTTGCGCGGACCTCGACCCGTAACACATGACGTCCCCCGCAGCGTCCCACCCGGCGTGAGCACGCGAGTGAGCTCAGCCAGCGCCGCACGGGGGTCGGGCAGACAATGAAGCCCGTTATACGTCACGCACAGATCAAAGCTGGCGTCGTCGAACTGCAGTGCGGTCACGTCGGCTTCGACGAACTCGATCGTGTCTTCCGCCTGCATTCGACGCGCCACGTCGCGCGCCCGCTGGAGCATGTGCGGAGATATGTCGGCCGCGATGTATCTCACCGGCTGGCCGGGACGCAGGACGCGAAAGGCGAAGCCGCCCCCGCAGGGTATGTCGAGTACCGATGTCCCGGCCGGGGTGTCTGCGAGTCGCGCGACGTCGGCGAACATGCGTCGCATGTCGGCACCCCACATCGCCCAGGCGCCGACCATTGCGACACGGTCGTGCTTGACGCCGGCGTCGTACATCGCGGCCATGACACGCTCAGAGCGCCACCGCTCCGTTACATCGCTCATTTCTGAGGGCCACCGTCCGGGGAGTCGGGCGCGTCCCAAGGCATCGACGCCGAGACCCAGTGGGTCAGCTCCTGCTGGTCGTTGCTGTGCAAGTGTCGCGGCGGCGTGACGAAGGTCGTGTAGGGCCTGCAGCGCACCAGCACTCGGCCTTCCTCCTCTGCGACGGCTTTGACCGCGGGGCGCAGCTCTGGCGGTAAGGTCTGCCCCGACATCCGTTCACCTACCGCCATCATCACGTCGACCAAGGCCTCGTTGTCGTCGTCGATCACCGCGTCGCAATAGACCTGCAGGTAGGCGAACGGCCAAGTCTCGTCGAGGACGCAGAGGCTGATCTTGCCGTTGCGGGCGACGGCTTTGGCCTTGGCCCGGCCCGCCATGGTCGCGACGAACAGGTCGTCGTTGTCGGCCGGGATGTAGTACACAATCGACATCGCCGGCCCATCGGACTGGCGGCCGTAGCCGAATATGCAGGTTCGGTGGGTACGAACAAACTCCCGCCGCTCCGAGGGCAACATGTCGCGGTCCGTCGGCGCCTGGAACGGGTTCGTCGACAACGGGAGGAGACGCATCGATGCGCGATCTCGATCTTGAATCGTGGCCTCACGGGAAGCACTCATCGGTCCACTCCTTTCTTTGGAGGTTATTATCGAGTGATAATAACGGTACACTGTTTGAGATGCCACGCAAGACCCAAACGCCGAACAAGGTGCGTCTCCGCCGGACCAGGACCGATATCCGGGAGGCGCTGCTGGAGTCGGCACTGGTCGAGTTCGGGGCCAAGGGTTTCGACGGCGCGTCGACGCGTGCGATCGCGTCGCGCGTTCAGGCGCACCAGCCGCAGATCAACTATCACTTCGAGTCCAAGACGGCGCTATGGACGGCTGCGGTGGATCACCTCTTCGGGCTCTTGCGGGAGACATTCCGAGGCGTCTTCCCCGCCAAGCCGACCGAGATTGGAGTGCCAGCGCTTGCCGCGGCATTCGCCGACGGGATCCGCCGATTGGTGCGCTTCGTCGCCGAGCACCCCGAGCTCAACCAGATCATGGTGCATGAAGGCACCGCGCCGAGCGACCGCTTGACATGGCTGACAGAGACTCACGTGAAGCCGTTCTTCAACGGCATCCGGGCGGCCTGGCAGTTACTTCGCCACGCAGGCATCGCCGCGCCCATCGAGAGCGAGATCCTCTACTACGTGCTCGTCGGCGGGGCGTCGTTGCCATACGTGAACGCTGCGGAAGTCCGCTTGCTCACCGGGCGCGACCCCAACGATTCGACGTGGATCGACGCGCACGCTGACGGAATGGTTTCCATCCTGCTGCCAGGACTCGCCGCACTTTAGCCAGAGATGCCGACCAGCCGGCTGTCCGGCGACGGACCCGACGCGGGCTTCACCAATCCCTTGCCTGTTATCAGCGGCAGGTCCAACGCCGACAGCAGACCTGGTTTCGCGGCGCAGACCGCCGGAATCGCGTTGACCATCCGGGACGCTCCGGCCATCCTCGCGCCCAGATCGTGATCATGGTCGTCGGCCATCTCGAACTCGCACCGCATGGTGGGCGAGCCCTCGATTTCGACGCGGTAGACGCCGCGGCCGGAGGCTCCGCCGTAGCCGAGATCACGCGGCTGGATCGAAATGTGTGGCTGCGGCCAGTCGGGCGCGATGTCGTCATGCATGCGGCTGACGTGGTCGATGACGAAGGTCGGATTGCCCTCGACGTACCCGGTCAACGTGGACCGCATCGCCGCGATCGTTCCGGCGGCGATGTGCCCGGTCGGGGTGTCGAACGAGATGTCCGCGGGTATGCGTTCGACAGTTTCCTCGATGTCGTCGACGCGAACCCCTAGGCCGTCGGCTAACTGGTGAAGCACCGGCCCCCAGCCGAAGGTGAACACGCCCGGTGTCGCGGCGAACGGGAGCTCTTCCGGAGGCTTGCCGAATCCGAGGATGTCGTAGACGGCGGTCGCGTCCGGGTAGGTCGCGTAATTGAACATCTCGGTGACGCGGATCGAGTCGATGGCGCGGGCCACGCCCGAAAGCGCCAGCGGAAGT
>JAVRPG010000576.1:0-3761 GCA_032162325.1 Mycobacterium sp.
ACAACGCCACCCCTAGATCAACCGGCTGCGCGTCGTCCATACCATTCTCGGCTCCATCGCCCACCTGCTCCCACTGAGGTACACACCCTACGTCAACCCTGCCGAGTCAGATCGCTGCCGACACGACCGCCGCAGTGCGCGCCCATCGCTGCGCTCGCTGGGTTCCGCACGTGTCATCTATGCGCTTCAGCGACTTCGCACCCGTTGCCATCAGTCCTACTCTATGACTACAGTAGTCATTGTAACTGACTAATATGGCGGAGGCGGCGTCGTCGAAACTGGGCGGTACCGCCACCCGAACGTCGGCGGACCACACGTCTGCGAATCATCCAGCCGTGGCGCCTACCGAGCACCCTCCGAAGCGAGCGACAGAGCGGTGGTGCCACCAAGCGACCGTCGAACGGTCCAATGACACGGTCATCGACACGCACGCAACACCGCCGCACCGACCCACGAATTCTGCACATATGCAGATCCGACAGATAACAGATCAGAGAAAACAGAGGCACCACAGTTCGCGGAAAATGTGGGCTGATTGGGGACATTTCGGCGATCAATGCGCGCATGCGTTGATCCGTGGGGCAGCGGCCTGCGAGATCTCACAAACCACCCACTGTGCTCGCAGTCGCCTCGTCCCATGTGACGTGAAGCTCCCGGGCTGCGTGATCAAGCAGGCGCTATCGCAAGAATTCTCGAGCGTATGACCGCTAACCAATACGATCAAAGAATTGTCATGTATACAATGGCTGCGCGGTCCACACTGGCGCTACGTGGTCATTCGGCGCCCTCGAGCACGGTCAGTTCTTCGTCGAACAATGCGCTGGCGTAGCGGACTTTGTCACTGACAGCTGTTCTGACGTTCTCGGCAGACTCCCGCTTCAGTCCAAGCCGGTCGACAATCGCTTGGGCCACATGGCTGGCGTGGTCGGACAGATGCGTCGCTCCACAGCTGCAGCTGAGTCCCCCATCGACATCACATTCACGCTTGGCGTGCTGGTCGATGACTTCGCGGATATGCGCAATCAGATCTTTCATACCCCGTCCTATCCCCGCTGGACCGCGACGCCGTGGTTGACCGTGCGTGGGCCGATTGCGACGAGAACCTTGGCGGCGATCACACCGAAGACGAAACCGCCGACGTGGGCAAAGAACGCGACACCACTGCCGCCGCTGCCGGTGGGATGAACCAGTGATCTATTGCCCTCGAAGAATTGGTAGAGAAACCAACCCCCGAGGTAAAGCCACGCCGGGATTCTGACCGGGAACCACAAGACGAGCGTGAGAACACGTGACTTGGGATAGAGCACGAAATACGCGCCGAGAACAGCCGCGATCGCGCCGCTGGCGCCGAGGGTCGGTATCTGTGCGTCGGACGCTGTGCCAAAGAGCAAAGTTATTCCAGCCTGCATCATCGCCGCCGCGAATCCGCCGGCAAAGTAGAACAACAAATAGCCGAGACGGCCGAACGCATCTTCGACATTTTTTCCAAAGATGGCCAGGAACAACATGTTTCCCAGGATGTGATCCCAGCCGGCATGCATGAACATGGCCGTGATCCAGCCGAGTCCCCAAGGTAGGCCGCCCATGTGACAGGCGCTGCTGACATCGCAGGGATAGAACGCCGCCTGGCTGACCGCCGAATCGGAGTTCGGCAATTCGTAGAACAGGAAGACCGCGAAGTTGGCAGCGATCAGCGCAACGTTGACGATTGGAAAGCGCCGGGTCGCAATGCCATCGGACAAGGGGATCATGCGGCCTCCATTACCTGCGGCTCGATATCGTTCGACACCATCGACATTGAGCGTAGGGCGGCGATGCCGCTATGACGGTGTTCGCCGGCACATCACAAGGGCGTCCGCGGTGTCGCGCCGCCCATCGACAACGCGGTCTGGTCGTCCGATGATGAGGCAACCCGAGTCATCGACGTGGGAGTCGCAGTGACCAATCTGAGTGTGCATCTAGCCGAGTCCGGTTATCGGTACCCCGATGCCAGTGCCCTGGTGCGCGACGGCACGACGACGAGCTACTCGGCGCTAGCCAACGATGTCGCGCGGTTCGCTGACTACCTCACCTATGGCGGCCTGCAGCCGGGTGACCGGGTGGGCGTCATGCTGCCCAACGGCCCCGAGTTCGCGGTGGTGTTCTACGGCGTCCTGCATGCCGGAGGCGTCGTAGTACCGCTGAATCCGACGCTGCACGCGCGTACGGTGGAGTTCTATCTCACGATCGCCGGCGCGAGAATGGTGTTCGTCCCGCCGCGACACGCGATTGCCAATACCGTCGCCGCGGTCACTGCCGGTACGCAACCCGTCGAGATCGGAAGACACGGGATCGCGCCGTTGACAGCCGGATTCGCCGATCGTGTCGCGCCTGCAAGTCGTGCCGCCGGCGATAATGCCGTCGTCTTACCTGTCTCCGAGACGAACGGTGCCCATACGGTTGAGCTCTCCCATGGAGAGCTTGCCGACAGCCAGGCCGAGGCCGCTGGACTCCTACTGTCCCTCGGCCCAAACGACGTTGTCATGGGATGTCTACCGATGTCTGAGCGATCGGGCATGACATGCGGCCTGCTGGCCACCATGTCCTCCGGCGCGGCGCTCGTGTTGCCCGCGATTGACCCTGTTTATGACCCAGCGACGGCACTGGAAACGATTGCAGCCGAACACGTCACGGTGTTCGAAGGCGATCCGACGATGTATATGGCAATGCTGGATGCGGCCCACTACTCCGACGAGGATTTCTCGTCACTGCGGGTCTGTGTATCGGCGGGCAGACCTGTACCCGTGGACCTCGCGCGCCGCCTGGACGACAGGTTCGACTGCGTCGTCGTCGACGCAGACGAACTTCCAAGGATCACGCGTGCGTGAGACGTTGTCCCGGACGGCCGTTGCCGCGACCGCGGTAGCCGGTAGGTTCGTTGGCGCCGCGGTCGAGGGTCTTGTCGGTGGTACCCAGGGCGCCGCCGATGGGATCCGCGATGGCTGGCGCAAAGGCAGCCAGTCGGTCGCGGGCCGACCGGGCATGGCGTGGGCTAAGGGCGTCGCCGGCGGAATGCAGGGCGCCGCCAAGGGAATACGCGACGGGTGGACTGCACGCAGTCAATCCTGACGATGACCGCGTTGACGTCCACATCGCACCGACCACCAACGGCGGCTTGGGCGATCAACGGCGTTGCGGATCGCCCAAGCCAGCCTCAGTTGGCTGTCACTGCATCAACTTGCCTTTTTGGCTTGGTGGAAATGGTCGCGCACCACATCTCCTACCTCCCGGACTGTCTTGGAATCGCTGCGCATCTGGAATCCCCACACAATTTCGACGATCCCCATCACGACCAGCCAGATACCGGTCGCCAACGTAAGCACAGCGATCGAATCCCACGGCCAAATGAGCACCACAGCGCCGGCGATCACCGACAAGACGCCGAGAAATCCGTACCAACCCCGAGAGGGCAGCGTCTCGTAGCTGATCGCGACGGACACGATCGCGAACCCTTGGACGATGAAGCTGACACCGATCCATATCGACAGCAGCAGCACGGGGTACGGGTCGCCGAAATTGCGGAAGCACAAGACCGCCAGGATCACTGACAGCACACCGCTGATGAACAGCATTACCCGCATGCCGGCGGACTCGGGCAAGGTGAACGCCATTGCCACTCCCCCTAGGCCCGACACCAGCAGGTAGACGCCGAACAGCGTCGACGCCACGAGGATTGATGTGCCTGGCCATGCGAGGATCAGGCCGCCCAGGACAGCGGATAG
>JAVRPG010000577.1:0-8288 GCA_032162325.1 Mycobacterium sp.
CGGTGGTTCATGCCCCACCATCCCGAGCACCGTGAACATCCAGGTGTCGTTCTCGTAGCGAAACAACGCCATCCCGGTCGGTCGACTTGCAACCGGGCCGACAATGGTGATCAGCTCGTCAAGCGTGCCCGGTGGAAGGCGAAGGAGCTGGCTCGAGTAGGACAGGCGCACCCGCACGTGGTCCTCGGACGGCGGCACGTACCCACGTGCTTCCAGAAATGCCGGTGTGCGCGAACCCCGGCCGGTGGCGTCAACGACCAGATCCGCGTCCAATGCTTGTTCGCCTTCACCGTTGTGTGCGCGGATGCGGGCGCCGTTGACACGGTTCCCGTTTGGATTCGCAGTCAGGTCGACGACGTCATACCCCTCGAGGAGAGTCACATTCGCGGTGGCGCGCAACCGCTGCCGGACCAAACTCTCAAGCAAGGGCCGACTCGGGATCGCCACCGGTGGAACATTGCGGAATGCCCCTGTGCGGATCGATGGGTGGCCCCCATCGATGGGTGGCCCCCAATGCAGAAGTACGCCTTGGACAGGTCCTTGTAATCCAAAGCGGGGACATCGGCCGCGGTGAGCTCGTCGGCGAAACCTGGGAACAATTCCGTGAGCACCTGGCACCCTCGCCCCAATATCGCGTGCACATGACGTCCCTGGGGTACGCCCCGCCGGTTGTCGACACCACGAGGCAACAAGTCTCGCTCCACCACCGTGACCGACTCATAGAAGTCCGCCAGCACACGCGCGGCCAGCAAGCCGCCCATACTCGCACCCAGCACAACCGCGTGCACGTCGACCTTGATCATGCCGCCACCCGCCTCGCTCCCGTTTCCCCTGGTAGCGACATCGTTTCGCGGAAGCAGCGGGTCGCCTAGAGTAGGCGCCTACTCGAATTCGGGCACGCAGGCTAGCGTCGCGGTGTGCATGAGCCTCGTGATCGTCTGGCCACGGCGTTGCTGTATCTCTGCACCGATGCCCGCCGTGAACGCGGTGACCTGGCCGAATTCGCCGAAGCCGCGCTGGCCGGTGGGGTCGACATCATCCAGCTGCGGGACAAGGGCTCGCCCGGGGAGCAGCGGTTCGGGCCGCTCGAGGCCCGGCAGGAGCTGGAAGCGCTGGCGGTGCTCGCCGAAGCGGCGCGCCGCCACGACGTGCTGCTGGCGGTCAACGACCGGGCCGACGTCGCGGTGGCGGCCGGCGCCGACGTGCTGCACCTGGGCCAGGACGACCTGCCGCTGCCAATCGCCCGTGGCATCATCGGCCAGCGCCCGGTGATCGGCCGGTCCACCCACGACCGCGCGCAGACGACCGCCGCGGCGGCCGAAGGACGCCCAGATAGCCCTGACTACTTCTGCGTCGGCCCGTGCTGGCCGACTCCGACGAAACCGGGTCGCCCCGCGCCTGGCCTGGACCTCGTCCGGGCCACCGCCGAATTGGCAACGGACAAACCGTGGTTCGCGATCGGCGGGATCGACGAACAGCGGCTGCCCGAGGTACTGGCGGCGGGCGCTCGCCGAATCGTCGTCGTGCGCGCGATCACCGGCGCCGAGGACCCGCAGGCCGCAGCGCAACGGCTCAAAGCTCGGCTTGTAGCAGCGGGATAGTCGCCGCCACCTCACGTAGCCACTCCCAGCTGGCGGCGAAACCGGGATGCAATGGCAGATCGGCCACCTCGTCCTCGGCGACCCAGCGCAGCTCCGAACTCTCCCGGTTGGGAACCGTCTCGAGCAGTTCGGCGGCATCGGCGATGACCGTGGTGTACGTCCAGTAGGCGCCGGTCGTCCCCGAAATCTCAGCGGTGACGACCGTGGTGCGCACGGTCAGCGACTCAGCGGGCAGCCCGGCTTCTTCGTGGGCCTCGCGAACGGCGGCCTGCTCGGGCGTCTCGTGGCTGTCGCGGGCACCGCCGGGCAGACCCCAGGTGCCGCCCTGGTGACTCCACGGCGCCCGGTGTTGCAACAGGACCACGGGTAAGCCGTCCGGACCCGGTGCCCGCAGTAGCAGTCCGGCCGCGCCGTGCTTGCCCCAATAAGCGGCGCCGTTGTCCGACAACACCCAGCCGTCCCCGTCGCCTCGCACGCGTTCAGGATATGGACACGGACGTAAGACGTGCCCCTCGAATGCCCGCACGTCACCGCTGGAGCTCTTAGAATTCTTTTATAGAGTTGTGAGCAGTCGAGGACGATAGCCGGAGAGCAGCGAAAAAGATGAGGTCCGCGCACACGTGACTGTGGAGCTGGCGCATCCGTCGACCGAGCCGCTGGCGTCGCGGTCGCCGACAACCCCAGCGCACCCACGCTGGTGGTTCCTGTGGACCACCCCGGGACGCATCCTCACCATCGGTGTCGTGCTGTCGGCGCTCGTCATTGCCAGCGCGTTTGCCACATCGACGACGATCAACGACCGCCAGCAGGCGCTGACCACCGTTCTCAACCACACCGAGCCGCTGTCGTTCGCGGCAGGCCAGCTTTATACGACGCTGTCGGTGGCCGACGCCGCTGCCGCAACCGCGTTCATCGCCGGCGCCGAACCGCGCGATGTCCGGCAGCGCTACGAGCAGGCCATCACCGACGCGTCCGTTGCGGTCACCCGCGCGTCCAGCGGGCTGACCGACGAGCCGATGGTGCAACTTCTCGGCCGGGTCAACGCCCAACTGTCGGTGTACACCGGGCTGATCGAAACCGCCCGCACCAACAATCGCGCCGGCAACCCGGTCGGCTCGTCGTACCTGTCCGAGGCATCGGCGTTGATGCAGACCCAGATCCTGCCCGACGCGCAGCGGCTATACGAGCAGACGTCGGCGCGGGTGGACACCGAAACCAGCGCGTCGACAAGAATTCCCGGGCCGGTCATTCTCGTCGTGCTCGCGACCCTGTTGTTCGGTGCGTTCGCAAACCGCTGGCTTGCGCGGCGGACTCGCCGCCGCGTGAATATCGGCTTCGTCGCAGGCGGCCTTGCCGTTTTGATTATGTTGATATGGGTGGGCACCGCCCTCGTCATCTCGACCTCGGACAGCCGCAGCGCGAAAGACACTGCGGCTGCATCCCTCAAGACCGTCACGAACCTCGCGATCACCGCGCAGCAGGCGCGCGCCGACGAAACGCTGTCATTGATCCGGCGCGGTGACGAGGACGTACGCAAGCAGTCCTACTACCAACGCATCGACACGATGCAGGCGCTTCTGTCCGACTACCTGTCCCGCGACGACGCGATCGACAAGAACGATCTGGCCGACGCCGAGCAACTGCTGAAGCGGTGGCGGGCGGCTGACGACCGGATCAACTCCTACATCGGGGTCGGCAACTACCAGGCCGCCACCCAGGTGGCGCTGGGCACCGGCGAGGACGACTCCACACCGGCGTTCGACAAGCTGGATTCGGCGCTGAGCAAGGGCATCGAGGAGAGCCGCAGCCAGTTGCGCAACGACATCCTCAACGCCCGCCGGGTGCTGTCGGGCGCGACCGTCGGCGCCGCGGTGCTTTCCGTGATGGCCGCGGTGGCGGTGGCGCTGGGATTGTGGCCGAGGCTAAGCGAGTACCGGTGATGAGCGCTCGCGCGAAGAACAGACAGTCGGGGCTGAGGCTCCTTATCGTCCTTGCCGCGGCGGCGGTGCTCAGCGGCTGCGCACAAGGGTCGGCGGTGATGCCGACACCCGGCGTCACACTGGCGGCGCCCACACCCGCAGGCATGGAGGAGCTGCCACCGGAGCCGGCGCGGGCGCCCGCGGACGAGGCGGACTGTAACCGCACGGCGAGCCTGCGCCCGTTCAACAACCGGGCCGAGGCCGACGCCTCCATCGCCCCCATCCGCAACCGCGGCCGGCTGATCGTCGGTCTCGACATCGGCAGCAACCTGCTTTCTTTCCGCGACCCGATCACCGGCGAGATCACCGGTTTCGACGTCGACATCGCCGGCGAGATCGCGCGCGACATCTTCGGCACCCCGTCACAAGTCGAGTACCGCATCCTGTCGTCGGCCGACCGCATCGCCGCGCTGCAGAACAATCAGGTCGACGTCGTGGTCAAGACCATGACCATCACCTGTGATCGCAAGAAGCAGGTTGGCTTCTCGACGGTGTACCTGAACGCCAACCAAAGGATCCTGGCCGCGCGGGATTCGACGATCTCGCAGCCGTCCGATTTGTCCGGCAAGCGGGTGTGCGTCGCGAAGGGCACCACGTCGCTCGAGCGGATTCAGCAGATCACTCCGCCGCCGATCATCGTCGGGGTGGTGACGTGGGCCGACTGTTTGGTGGCGTTGCAGCAGCGGCAGGTCGACGCGGTCAGCACCGACGACTCGATCCTGGCCGGCCTGGTGTCGCAGGATCCGTACCTGCACATCGTGGGTCCCAGCCTCAACGAAGAGCCCTACGGGATCGGCGTGAACCTGCAGAACACCGGGCTGGTGCGTTTCGTGAACGGCACGCTGGAGCGGATCCGCCGCGACGGCACCTGGAACACGTTGTACCGCAAGTGGTTAACGGTGCTCGGCCCCTCTCCGGCGCCCCCAGTCGCGAGGTACGTCGACTGATGGCCGAGGCGCACCAGGATTCATTCGACGACGCCGGGCCCGGAACGCAACCGGCGGGCTTCGACGATCTCGACATGGAGTCCATGTCAACGATCCGCCCGATGGCCACCCAGGCGATCTTCCGTCCGCACTTCGACGACGACGTCGACAGCACGGATGACACAGAGCCGCACGATCACTCGACCACGGTGACGCGGGCGCTATCGCCGACCCGTCGCCTCGGCGGTGGTTTGGTCGAGATCCCCCGGGTGCCCGCAACGGATCCGCTCGAGGCGCTGATGACCGATCCCGTGGTGGCCGAGTCGAAGCGGTTCTGCTGGAACTGCGGCCGTCCGGTCGGCCGATCGTCGCCCGACGGCCGGGCATTGTCGGAGGGCGGGTGCCCGCACTGCGGCAGCGCATATTCGTTCCTGCCGCAGCTCTCCCCTGGCGACGAGGTCGGCGATCAGTATGTGATCAAGGGATGCATCGCGCACGGCGGCCTGGGCTGGGTGTACCTGGCCTACGACAAGAACGTCAACGACCGCCCCGTCGTGCTCAAGGGTCTGGTGCATTCCGGCGACGCCGAGGCTCAGGCCATCGCGATGGCCGAGCGCCAATTCCTCTCCGAGGTAACCCATCCCGGAATCGTGAAGATCTACAACTTCGTCGAGCACGACGACAAGCACGGCAACCCGGTCGGCTACATCGTCATGGAGTACGTCGGCGGGACGTCGCTCAAAGAGACCAAGGGCGACCAGCTACCGGTGGCCCGGGCAATCGGCTTCATGATGGAAATCCTGCCCGCGCTGGGGTATCTGCATTCCATCGGCCTGATCTACAACGACCTCAAGCCGGAGAACATCATGGTCACCGAGGAGCAGCTCAAGCTGATCGACCTCGGTGCGGTGTCGCGGGTCAACTCATTCGGATACCTTTACGGCACACCGGGTTTCCAGGCCCCGGAGATCGTCCGCACGGGCCCGACCGTACAGACCGACATCTACACGGTCGGCCGCACGCTGGCGGCCCTGACGCTGAACCTGCGGACCCGCCAGGGCCGCTACGTCGACGGCCTGCCCGAAGACGATCCGGTGCTGACTGAATACGACTCGTTCGGCCGGCTGCTGCGCCGCGCCATCGACCCGGATCCGCGGCGGCGGTTCGCCAGTGCAGAGGAGATGTCGGGACAGCTGCTCGGCGTGCTGCGCGAGGTCGTCGCCCAGGACACGGGGATGCCTCGGCCGGGGTTGTCGACGGTGTTCAGCCCTTCGCGTTCTACGTTCGGGGTCGATCTGCTGGTCGCGCACACCGACGTATACCTCGACGGCCAGGTGCACTCGGAGAAGCTTACCGCACAGGAGATCGTCAAGGCGTTGCAGGTACCTTTGGTCGACCCCACCGATGTCGGTGCGACGGTGTTGTCGGCGACGGTGTTGAGTCAGCCTGTGCAGACGCTGGATTCGTTGCGGGCGGCCCGGCACGGAACGCTGGACTCGGAGGGCATCGACCTGTCCGAGTCGGTGGAACTGCCGCTTATGGAGGTCCGCGCGCTGCTGGATCTCGGCGACGTCGCCAAGGCCACCCGCAAGCTCGACGACCTGGCCGGCCGGGTCGGATGGCGTTGGCGACTGGTGTGGTTCCGCGCCGTCGCCGAGATGCTGTCGGCCGACTACGAGTCGGCCACAAAGCATTTCATCGAGGTGCTCGACACGCTTCCCGGCGAGCTGGCGCCCAAGCTGGCGCTGGCCGCAACGGCCGAGCTGGCGGGTAGCGCCGACGAGCGCAAGTTCTACAACACGGTATGGTGCACCGACAACGGCGTTATCTCCGCCGGATTCGGGCTGGCACGTGCACAGTCGGCGGCCGGCGACCGCGACGCCGCTGTGCGCACTCTCGATGAAGTGCCCGCCACATCACGGCATTTCACAACCGCGCGACTGACTAGTGCCGTGACGTTGCTGTCCGGCCGGTCGATCAACGAGGTCTCCGAGCAGCACATCCGTGACGCCGCCCGCCGCGTGGAGGCACTGCCCGACACCGAGCCGCGGGTGCTGCAGATCCGCGCGCTGGTGCTGGGCACCGCGATGGACTGGCTGGCCGACAACACCGCCAGCACCAACCACATCCTCGGCTTCCCGTTCACCGAACACGGACTGCAACTCGGCGTGGAGGCGTCGCTGCGTAGCCTGGCCCGCGTCGCCCCGACTCAGGCGCACCGTTACGCGTTGGTCGACCTGGCCAACAGCGTCCGGCCGACGAGTACGTTCTGACGCGTTAGACCTTCGCGAGCAGACGCTAGGCGTCGATCACCTCGACACACGCGCGGGCGATTGCCAGCTCTTCGTTGGTGGGAATCACCAGCACCGTGGTGGGGGAGTTGTCGGCCGAGATGCGGCGTGCGGTCCTGGCGGGGCTCGCGTTGAGATGCTCGTCGAGCTCGATGCCCAACGCCGCCATGCCGGAAAGGGCGTCGCGCCGCACGGCGGCGTCGTTCTCCCCAACCCCTGCGGTGAACGTGATCACGTCGGCGGTGCCCAGCAGCGCCAGGTATGCCCCGATGTACTTGCGCAACCGGTGGATGTACACGTCATAGGCCAATTGCGCTGCCTCGTCGCCGGATTCGATGCGCTCGTGTACCACCCGGAAGTCGATATCACCGCCGAGACCCAGCATTCCGGCGTGACGGTTGAGCATCGTTTCAATGTCTTCGACGCTCATCTTGGCGGTCCGCCACAAATACGTGATCACGCCGGGGTCGAGGTCGCCGGAGCGAGTGCCCATCACCAGACCCTCCATCGGGGTCAATCCCATCGACGTGTCGACCGGGCGCCCGCCGACGATCGCCGACGCCGACGCGCCGTTACCCAGGTGCAGCACGATCTGGCTCAGCTTGGCCGGCGGGATGTCCAGGAACGCCGCCGCCTGCTCGCTGACGTACTGGTGTGACGTGCCGTGAAACCCGTAGCGCCGAATGTGCCACTGCGCCGCGATGTCTCGGTCGATGGCATACGTCGCGGCAGCGGGCGGCAGGTCATGGAAGAACGCGGTGTCGAACACCGCAACGTGCGGCAGATCCGGCAGCGCCTCGCGCGCCACGCGGATGCCGAGCACAGCAGGCGGATTGTGCAGCGGCGCAAGGGGGGCCAGCTCCTCGAGCATGGCGATCAGCGCGTCGTCGACGAGCGTCGGCCGGTACAGATCCGGCCCGCCGTGCACCACCCGGTGCCCGACCGCGACGAGCCCCAGCGTGTCGGGGTGCCGGCCGGCTTGCGCCAGTTCGTCGAACGCGACCTGCAGCGCCGCGGCGTGGTCGGAGACCGCACCCTCCCCAATCCGCTCGACGATCCCGTCGGCCACCATGTTGCCCGAAGCCGGTTCGACGACTGCGTATTTCACTGACGAGGATCCGGCGTTGAGCACCAGAACCGAACGCGTCATCAAACGCGTTGCGCCTGGATCGCCGTGATCGCGACGGTGTTGACGATGTCCTCGACCAGCGCGCCGCGGGAGAGGTCGTTGACGGGCTTGTTGAGGCCCTGCAGAACTGGCCCGATCGCGATCGCACCCGCGCTGCGCTGCACCGCCTTGTAGGTGTTGTTGCCGGTGTTGAGGTCCGGGAAGATCAGCACCGTCGCCCGGCCGGCTACCTTCGAGTCCGGCATCTTTGTGGCCGCGACGGACGGTTCGACGGCGGCGTCGTATTGGATGGGCCCCTCGACAAGCAGATCGGGTTCGCGCTTTCGGACCAGTTCGGTTGCCGCTCTTACCTTGTCGACATC